>CAITGN010000035.1:0-5596 GCA_903891965.1 uncultured Bacteroidota bacterium | reverse complement strand
TTACCGTAAAAAAGCAAAACAGTCTGTGGTTTTGGATAATTCACCCAACGATTTTTTAATTGATCAAACTAGAACAAAGGTTTTGAATGATGGAGTGACTAACTTAAATTTGAGAGAAGTAAAGCAGCTTATTTACGACTTGCCTGAATTATTTAGAACGCCCTTTAATTTATATTTCGAAGGGTATAAGTATAATGAAATTGCAGAAGAATTAAATGAGCCATTAGGCACCATTAAAAGTCGAATTCACTTTGCTAGAAAAATTTTAAAACAAAAGATTCAACGATACTAAACGATGTCCACCCCTTCTAAAAAAGCATTAGTGATTGGTGCTGGTTTTGCTGGCATGTCAGTAGCTACTTTTTTAGCAAAGAAAGGATGGTCAGTAACTGTTATTGAAAAACATAATTTACCTGGAGGCCGCGCCAGAAAATTTGAAGCCGAAGGTTTTACATTTGATATGGGCCCAAGTTGGTATTGGATGCCCGATGTATTTGAAAGGTATTTTGCAGCCTTTGGAAAAAAGGTTTCCGATTTTTATAAATTAAAAAGACTAGACCCCTCTTACCGTGTTTATTTCGATGAAACGCACTGGGATATGCCTGCGAATTATACTGAATTAGCGGCATTATTAGAAAGCGTAGAACCCGGTGCTGCTAAGGCTTTGGACCAATTCATGGAGGAAGCCAAATACAAATATGATATAGGCGTGGGTAAACTTGTTCATCAGCCAGGTATTTCATTAAAGGAATTTATTGACATTGATTTAATCAAGGGAATTTTTAAATTAGATGTATTTCAATCTATGAAAAAACATGTAGCTCGTTTTTTCAAACATCCTTATATTCAAACCTTAATGGAGTTTCCGGTTTTGTTTTTAGGAGCCCTTCCACAAAATACACCCGCCTTATATAGTTTAATGAATTATGCCGATATCAAAGGAGGTACTTGGTATCCAGAATTCGGTATGTATAGTATTGTGCAAGCTATGTATGATACGGCTATAGCCCAAGGCGTTCAATTTCAATTTTCTGAAGAAGCTTTACAAATTGAAGTCGTTAATGGACTGGCGCAGTCTTGCTACACTAAATCAAGTGTTAGTGGTGAGCAAAAGCATTATGAATTTGATGTAGTTATTGGGGCTGGCGATTATCATCATATTGAAACAAAACTATTAACAAGTAAATATCAATCTTATACTGCTAGTTATTGGGATACCCGTATGATGGCTCCAAGTTCATTACTTTATTATGTGGGCTTGAATAAAAAATTAACAGGTGTGACACATCACTCTTTATTTTTTGATACCGACTTTGCTATTCATGGCAAAGAAATTTATACAGAACCTAGTTGGCCCACTAAGCCTTTGTTTTATGCATCTGTTCCTTCTGTTACCGATTCTACTGTGGCACCAATAGGTAGTGAAAATTTATTTTTATTAATTCCAGTGGCTGCTGGCTTAGAAGGAGATACCGAAGAGGTAAGAGAAAAATATTTTCAGGAACTAATAGCCCGATTAGAGCAAAGATGGGGACAGTCTATTGCAGATAGTATTGTCTATAAAAGGACCTTTGCTGTATCCGATTTTAAAAATGATTATCATTCCTTCAAGGGGAATGCCTATGGCCTTGCCAATACACTATTACAAACAGCTATTTTAAAGCCTTCTTGTAAAAGCAAAAAGGTGAATAATCTATATTATACGGGACAATTAACAGTACCAGGCCCTGGGGTGCCCCCAAGTTTAATTAGTGGGGAAGTGGTAGCGGAGCTGATTGATAAAAATTATATAAATTTACAACCTAGAAATGTCTGATTTAAAACTATATAACGAAGTCACTGGCTTAAGCAGTAAAACCACTACGCTATTGTATAGCTCTAGTTTTTCATCTGCTATTAAGTTACTACATGCCGACTTACGTCAGCCTATTTATGATATTTATGGTTTTGTTAGGTTTGCCGATGAAATAGTAGATACTTTTCATGGCTTTGACAAAGCGAACTTACTTGCTCAGTTTAAAAAGGATACTTACCTAGCCATTGAGCAAGGTATTAGTTTAAATCCCATTTTACACCGTTTTCAATTAACTTTTTCTAAATATAAAATTGATACAGCCTTATTAGAAGCTTTTTTAGTAAGTATGGAAATGGATCTAAATAAGCAAGAATATGATTTAGCTACTTATCAAACTTATATTTATGGTAGTGCTGAAGTAGTAGGTTTAATGTGTTTACATATTTTCTGTGAAGGTAATAAGGCGGAATTTGAAAAATTGAAACCAGCTGCTAAACATTTAGGCGCTGCTTTTCAAAAAGTTAATTTCTTGCGTGATATTAAGGCCGACTTTGAAGGTTTAGATAGAATGTATTTTCCTAACTGTGATTTTTCTAAGTTTACGCAAACAGACAAAGAAGTAATTGAAGCAGACATTCAAGCCGATTTTGAAGAAGCTTTAAGGGGTATTAAAATGCTACCCTTAAAAGCTAGGTTTGGGGTATATGTGGCTTTTAAATATTATTATTCTTTGTTTAAAAAAATAAAGAAAACGAATCATGAGGCTATTTTGAAGGCAAGAATTAGAATTCCCACACCTGGAAAATTATTTATAGTAGCCAAGGCTACACTTCGTAGTCAGTTGAATTTGTTGTAGTAAATTTGTTATACAATTTAATAAAATAGAATTTATGGTTTTTATATTAGTGATGTTGCTTACTTTTTGCATAATGGAAGGAATTACTTGGTTAACCCACCGTTATGTTATGCATGGTTTTTTATGGTATTTACACGAAGACCATCACCAACCCACAGGACATTTTTTTGAAAAGAACGATGCCTTCTTTTTAATTTTTGCTATACCCAGTATGGTCTGTATTTTCTATGGTAATTTCGTTGGTCCCATTTGGGTAGCGGGTATAGGAACCGGTGTTGCTATGTATGGTTTTGCTTATTTTATTGTGCATGAAGTTATTATACACCAAAGAATTAAGTGGTTTACTAAATCCAATAACCGTTACATCAAAGCCATTCGTTGGGCACATAAAATGCATCATAAGCATTTACATAAAGAAGAAGGAGAAAGTTTTGGTATGTTAATCGTTGCCAAAAAATATTGGGATAAAGTGCGTCGAGACGAAGCCTTACAAAGCAATGAGTAATGCGCTAATATCCAATACGAATTTAGCAAGCTACGACTATATTATAGCAGGAGCCGGCGGGGCTGGTTTATCATTATTACATTATTTAATGGAAGCCCCTAGTTTAGCATCCAAATCCATTTTAGTTATTGATAAGTCTTTTCAAAAAACTAATGATCGTACCTGGTGTTTTTGGGATGCAAACATTTCTGCTTTTGAAAATTTAGTGCATCACCATTGGAATACTATTTCCATTCATGCAGAGGGGTTTGATAAAGAATTACCTACAGCTCCCTTTTCTTATAAAATGATTCAGGGGATTGATTTTTACAATGCCGTACTAAGCAAAGCAAAAACCAAAACTAATATACATTTTCAGGAAGCCACCATTCTTAATATTTCAGTTTTAGATTCATCTAGTGCATCATCAACTGCGTCTAGTCAAGTAAATTCAACTAAAGTAAACTCAAATAAGAGCGCTAAAGTAGAATGGGAGGGAGGTTCTGCAATGGGGCAGTATATTTTTTCTAGTTTACTTCCTTTTCAAATGAATCAGTTAGCTACTGCTGCTGCTTATTCTAAATCCTTACAGTCAAGTATCCATTCAAAAAATAAAGCCCCATTTTTATGGCAACATTTTAAAGGAAGGGTAGTGCAGTTTGATAGTCCTGTATTTAATAAAAGCATAGCGAAGTTGATGGATTTTAATGTACCTCAACAAGGAGCCACTGCCTTTATGTATCAGCTACCTTTAAACGAAAAGGAAGCCTTGGTAGAGTATACTATATTTTCAGAAAATGTTTTAGCAATCTCAGAGTACGATAAAGTACTAGATGCCTATTTAGCCAAAGCGTTTCCCGGCAGTACTTATATAACTAAGCACGATGAAATAGGCGCTATTCCTATGACGCAAATTGAATTAGCATCAAACCAAGCGCCTATATATACTATTGGTGCCTTAGGGTCTGCTATTAAAGCAAGCACAGGTTATGCTTTTCAGTTTATTCAGGAGCAGTGTAAAAATATTGTCACACAGTTAGAACTTGGCTCGCCTTTGCAAACCAAGGTACACAATACAAGACACCAGTTTTATGATGCAGTATTACTAGATATTTTATTTCACCATAAAATGGAAGGTGCTGAAATATTTAAACGCATATTTGCCAAGAACGAAGCCGCAACGGTGTTTAAATTTTTATCTAATACCTCTACTATAATGGAGGATATAAAAATTATGCGTTCCCTTCCTACAAGTATATTTTTACCAGCTGCCATTAAGGTGCTCTTACGGCGGGCTTAGAGGATTGTTTCTTATTCTAAGACCTTTGAAATTTATTTTTCACTAATTTTGTTTTTTCAGCCACGTAGTACAATGGATAGTACATGAGTTTCCGAAGCTCCTAATCCAGGTTCGATTCCCGGCGTGGCTACAAAGCCTGTCAAAGTTGACAGTCCCAGACGCATTGCTGAATTATTTATTCTCGAAATAAGGTATTTCGTCGTTAGATACCGACTCCTTTTCTTGCCAATAAGCAAGTGAAACAATATGTCCATCTGCAGTTTTTAACTGGCGGCCAAAAATAGCATTGGTTGCATTAAAACATAAATCGGTTACACCTATTGTAAATGTAGTGGGAGCAGGAGGAACTATTGGAGCCGCTGCTACTACAGGCGCTGGAGCTTCACCTTCCACTGGCGCTGCCACGGGTGCAGCAGGCGCTACTGGAGCTGCTTTAGGCGCAGGGCTATCCACTACCACCACTTCGTATTTATTGAATTCTAATAAAGTTTTTAAAAACTGTACACGCTCAGCACTTGCATTTTTTTCTACAATGGCACATTTGCTTGTACCTAAGTCTTCAAATTCGTGGTTCTTATTAATTGCCATAATACTTTATTTAAATACCAATACTTAATGAGTAAATATAATCGTACACCAAACTTGCTAAACCCGTAATAATGATACCTGCAATACAGATATACATAGCCAGCTGTGTAATTTTAGGAATGCTTAATTTTTGAATAGGGGTTTCGTTCTCGTCCATGAAAATGGCTTTTACTACTTTTAAATAATAGTAAAAAGAAACTACCATATTTAAAGAAGCGAATATGATTAAGCCGTAATTGTCTTTAGCAGCACCTGCCATCATTAAAAATAATTTACCAAAAAAGCCCGCTGTAGGGGGCACTCCTGCAAGTGAAAATAATGCAATGGTTAATACCCAAGATAAAAACGGGTTAGTTTTATAAAAGCCTTTAAAGTCTGAAATATTTTCTTTTCCAGCTAAGGCGCTTACCACCGATACCACACCAAAGGCAGCAAGGTTAGAGAATACATAAATTAATATAAAGTAAACTAGTGAAGCAGATCCTGCTTGAGAGCTTCCTGAAATACCAATTAATATAAAACCAACTTGTGCAATAGAGGAGAAGGCTAGGAAGCGTTTAAAGTTATCTTGTC
>CAITGN010000034.1:0-2451 GCA_903891965.1 uncultured Bacteroidota bacterium | reverse complement strand
GAGTTAAAGCAACCACCACAAGCGTCTCTTTCAACAGTTACCACGGCTAGGCCATTGTGGTAGCTATTTCTGATACGGTCGTAGCTGTAAAGTAAACGCTCGTCAATATGAGCACGCGCATCTTCAGAATTCTTTCTTAATTCTTTCTCTTCAATTTCAGTATCTGCAATAATTTTCTCTAATTCGCTTTTCTTATGTGTTAAAACACCGTCTTTCACAGCAATTGTTTTCTTAGCAGCGTCCAAAACCTTAATTTTCTCTGCTAATTCTTCATTTGCATCACGAATATGTTTTTCGCCTAATTTAATCTCTAGGCCTTGCATTTCTAATTCTTTGTTAATGGCTTCAAACTCACGATTGTTTTTAACGTTCTCGCTTTGTTTCTCGTATTTAGCAATTAATTCTTCGCTTACTTTTATTGCTGCTTTCTTCTCATCAATAAATTCAGTGATACCATTAATCTCTTCTTCAATTCTTGTTTGTCTATTTTGCAAACCTTGAACTTCGTCTTCTAAATCTTTTACTTCCATAGGTAACTCACCACGAAGAATTTCAATTTCATCGATACTGCTATCTACTCTTTGAAGTTTATAAAGATTAACTAATTTTTCTTCAACCGAAAAGTCTTTGACTGATGCCATATTTTCAAAATTTTTGGATGCTCTTAAATAAGTGAACCTCAATCTTTAAGGTAGTGCACAGGTTCTGTGTTTACCAAGGATTCGAGGACGGCAAAGGTAGGGAATTTAAGCTTTAAATTTGCAACAATTAGGGAAGCTACCCATTGTTCGCTCTGTCCATGGCCTATATCCACCAGTAAAATCTGGCCATCGGCCTCAAAAAAGTCGTGGTATTTAAGGTCGCTGGTAATAAAACAGTCAATATTTTGAGCCTTGGCATCATTTATCAAAAAACTACCCGAGCCCCCACATAAGGCAATGGTTTTCAAGGGCTTTTTTATAAAATGGGTATGTTTTAAGACAGCTAAATTCAGCTTTTCTTTGATCCATTTCAAAAATTCTGCCTCGTCGGTTTCGAGAGGAAGCTCACCCACCAAACCGGATCCAATTTCTCCCCCTTTTTCGTCCTTAAACCCGGGTTTGGGTGTTAAAATTCTCCTATTTTCCAAATGAAGCCTATCTGCCAGGGTTTTATTGACCCCGTCGAGCAGGTTGTCCAAGTTGGTATGAATGGCATAAAGGGCAATATTATTTTGAATGGCTTTGACCACCACTCTGGATACAAAATGATGACTATTAAATTGTTTCACCCCTTTAAAAACTATGGGATGATGACTTACAATTAAGTTGCAGCCTTTGGAAATAGCTTCGTCCACCACGGCCTCGGTGCAATCTAAAGAACAGAGTACGCCGGTGCAATTATGGTCGGGGTTGCCTACAATTAGGCCTGCATTGTCATAAGGTTCTTGCCAAGCAAGCGGTGCCCAATTTTCTAAGGCAGTTATAATATTACTTATTTGCATGGCATAAAATTAAATATAAAAGCCAACTATTTATGTTTTAAATTGTTAAACAAATTATGAAAAAGGCAGTTTCAGTTTTTTGGTTTAGAAGAGATTTAAGATGGCAGGATAATGCAGGTTTATACTATGCACTATATCAAGCCAAATTAGAGGGGCATCAGGTGCTTCCTATATTTATTTTTGATAAAACCATTTTAGCGCAGTCGGAAGACAAGGCCGATAGAAGGGTAGATTTTATTCATCAAACCCTGACGCGTTTACAAAGTGAATTGGTTGAAAAAGGAAAATCGCTATGGGTAAATTACGGAACACCTATTGAAGTTTTTGAAAAATTATTTACTGAATTTAAAGTAGCATCGGTATACACCAATCATGATTATGGTCCGAAGGCGAATGCAAGAGATAAATCTATAGAGGCACTGGCTTTAAAAAATGGTGCAAGCTATCATCATTTCAAGGATCAAGTTATTTTTGAAAAAGACGAAGTTATAAAAGACGACGGCAAGCCTTATACTATTTACACCCCTTATGCCAATAAATGGAGAGCGGTTTGGGCGCAGAAAATTCCTAAAAAATATCCTTCTGAAAAACTACTCGATTATTTTTTAGACACTAAGGCTTTTAAATTACCAAGCTTAAAAGAAATAGGGTTTGAAAAAACCGATTTAGTCATTCCTCCCATGAGCTATGATACGAAGCTTGTAAAAAATTATACAGAGCAAAGAAATTTTCCTGCATTAAATGCCACCACACATTTAAGTGTGCATTTGCGCTTTGGAACTATTTCTGCAAGAACCTTGGCCTTAGAAACTCAAAGTTTAAATTCTACTTTTTTTAATGAATTAATTTGGCGCGATTTTTATCATATGATTTTATGGCATTTCCCACAAATTGCCGAAGGAAAATCATTCAAGCCTAAATATGATTTTATTGAGTGGCGTAATAATGAAAAAGAATTTGAAGCTTGG
>CAITGN010000033.1:0-2914 GCA_903891965.1 uncultured Bacteroidota bacterium | reverse complement strand
GAAGTGCGCGTGTTGCGTTGACCTTCCCTTCGCAGGCATTACCCTGTTCAGGTTCAACGGGTTTTTCTCAGCCTTTTACAGCACCCCGAGGACAACACAAAAATAGGCAGGAAAATGATACAAAGCGCTGTAACTTTATACTAATATTTACGTTTTAAGTAATAAACAATACACATTATGAAAAAAATACTTTTTGCCATCCTTTTACTTGCTGTCTTTGCATTGAATGCTCAGGAGAAAACCTCCGTTATATATGATGAAAATGCACAGGTAAGAAAAGTAAGCAGTTTTACAGCCATTAGTGTGTCAAGCGCTATTGACTTGTATTTAACGCAGTCCAATAAAAATGAAGTAGCAGTAAGTGCAAGTAATGACGAGATCAGAGATCATATCGTTACCGAAGTAGTTGGTGGTACTTTAATTGTAAGACTAGGAGATAAAGGAACTTGGATGAGTTGGAGAAAATGGGGCAATTATAAAACCAAGGCCTATGTAAGTATTAAAGATATAGATGCACTAACAGCTTCAGGCGCAAGTAATGTACATTTAGTAAATACCATTGAGTCTCCTAAAATAAGAATTAAATTATCGGGGGCTTCAGACTTTAAAGGAAATATAAAGGCAGGTACTTTAATGTATCAATTAACCGGTGCCTCTGATTACAAAGGAGAAGTAACTGCTAATAATATTGATATTGATGGAAGTGGCGCATCTAGTATTGAATTAACAGGAAATGTAGATGATTTAGCAGTTGAAGTATCGGGTGCTAGCGATGCCAAATTATATAATTTAACGGCAAAGGGTGCCATTTTACATGCATCGGGTGCAAGTCATGTAAATGCAAATGTTACAGAAATTTTAAGAGCCAGTTCTAGTGGTGCTAGCGATATTAATTATAGAGGTAATCCGAATGTAAAAGAATCGACCTCATCTGGAGCCTCTAATATTAGACGCAGAAATTAATAGTAGGAATAAACAGCATTAATATTTTAGTAAGTATACAACATTCTAAGTTTAAAATATAGTAAGTATAAAATACAGTAAGTATAAAAAAGGAAACTTTATAAGTTTCCTTTTTTTAATTCACTTACAGCAAAGTCGGCAGCTCTTGCAGTTAATGCCATATAAGTAAGTGATGGATTTTGACAGGCAGAAGAAGCCATGGCCGATCCATCGGTTATAAATACATTTTTAGCTTCATGCAATTGATTCCATTTATTTAAAACAGATGTTTTAGGATCTTTACCCATACGTGCTGTGCCCATTTCATGAATACAAAAACCAGGTGCAGGCATATTGTCATAAGAACCTACATTTTTAATTCCTGCAGCTTCTAGCATTTCAGCAGCGCTGTTTCTCATATCAATGCGCATCTTTTTTTCATTTTCTTTAAACTCGCAATCTATATTTAAAGCAGCTAGTCCCCATTTATCTTTTTTATTTTTATCAAGTGTTACTTTGTTTTCATAATAAGGCAAATGTTCACCCCATGAGCCCCAACCAATACTCCATTTACCAGGTTCTGTAACACTTTGTTTTAATTCAATTCCAATTCCATTTTCTTCACCTCTATTTCTTGACGCGCCCCCTTGATAACCAAATCCTCTTAAATAACCTGCAGAAGATCCTCCATCTAAGTTTCTGAATCTTGGAATATAAATTCCATTGGGTCTGCGGCCATAAGTGTATACATCTTGAAATCCATCATAGTCTCCATAAGCCCCAACACCATAATGATGATCCATTAAATTATGGCCTACTTGCAAACTACTATTGCCAAAACCATTAGGGAATACTTCTGAAACAGAACTTAATAAAATATGTGCAGTGCCTAAAGTAGATGCGTTTAAGAAAACTATTTTTGCGAAGTATTCTTCTGTTAAATTAGTATTGGCGTCTAATATGCGTACCCCTTTGGCCCGGCCTGTTTCTTTATCATATAAAATTTCTGTAGTAATAGCGTCGGGTCTTAAAGTTAAATTACCCGTTGCAGCAGCTGCCGGAAGGGTAGCGGCGTTGGAACTAAAGTATCCACCAAAGGGACAACCTTGATGACATTTATTTCTAAATTGACAAGGGCCTCTAGTGCCAATTTTTGCAGTGTGGTTAGCAGACCTTCCAATAATCATGGGCCTGCCCATTTTTGTTTTTAGGTTTTGTGCTACCATTTTTTCTACCACATTCATTTCCATCGGTGGTTGAAATTCACCATCGGGTAAATTAAAAACACCATCTCTATTACCACTAATGCCCGCAAATTTTTCAACATAACTATACCAAGGGGCAAGGTCGTTGTATCTAATTGGCCAATCGGTTCCATATCCATCTTTTGCATTGGCTTCAAAATCTAAATCACTTAAGCGGTAAGATTGTCTTCCCCACATTAAAGAACGTCCTCCTACATGATTACCTCTAATCCAATCAAAAGGTTTAGTGGCCACGTAAGGGTTTTCTACATCGTTGACGAAAAACTTTTTGGACACTTCGTCGTAAGCATAACATCTACTTTGTATAGGAGAATTTTTTTTATCTTCTTCTGTTATTGCATTACGATGTTCTAATTCCCAAGGTTCTTTTTCCGTGCCTTGATAGTCCTTGATATGTTCAACATTGCGGCCTCTTTCAAGCACTAATGTTTTTAAACCTTTTTCACATAGTTCTTTCGCGGCCCAACCTCCTGAAATTCCAGAACCTATAACAATGGCGTCAAAATGATTTGCTGATGGCATAATTGATTGCTTTGATGATTTGTTAAATAACAATTCAATTTACTTAAAAATTGGGGTATAAAATTTATTCAAAACCTAAAAATGAAGATGGGTAAGAGGTCAATTGAGGTAAAATCAATCATATGTAAATTTTAAAACTTATAAATGACTTTAATATGAGTCTAAGTGATTTATCAAAAAAGGTG
>CAITGN010000032.1:0-11186 GCA_903891965.1 uncultured Bacteroidota bacterium | reverse complement strand
TATGTTATTTTTTACTTCCCAGTTAAATAAACTTTTGGATAATTGTGTTACTTCGTTTTCAATTTTTGATTGCGCAAAAATAGGAGATAATGCAAAAAGCAATATGATAGAAATAGTAAGTTTCATTTTTTAAATTTGGTTATCCAAAAGTAATTTATTTAATCAATAGGGCTTTACTATGTAAAAAAAGAATCCTATTTAAGTTTAAAAATATATTTGAAAATGCCCTATGTGCCGAAAACACCCCCTAAAATCCGGTCAAATCGCTTGATTTCGGTTTTCTAGAAACGTAACTAACTACAAATCAACGCCTTCATTTTCTCATAAAATCTTCATAACCAGGGGGCCATTAGTTTAAATTCCATCTATTATAATATATTTGTTGATCAAACTATATAATATGAATAAAAGTCTTTTGTTAATAATTGTTGCTTTTATAGCAATTAATACAAATGCTCAGTTTAAGGATCCAGAGCAAAAAATAATGAATGCTGAAGCTAGAAAAGGAGTGGAAGGCAGCTTCATTAAATTAAGCGATGGCATTACCCATTATGAAAAAGCGGGTGTTGCAAAAAATGGTATTGTAATACTTGTACATGGTTTTAGTGTACCTTATTATATTTGGGACGGTTTTTTTGAAAATTTAGTAAAAGAAGGATTTCAAGTAATTAGGTATGACCAATTTGGAAGAGGGTATTCCGATAGGCTCAATAAAGAATACACATCAACGGTTTATTCTCAACAAATATTCGATTTAATTAAAGGACTGTCCATTAAAACCCCAGTATATTTAATGGGGGTTTCTTTTGGAGGAATTGTAAGTGCAAATTTCACCTTAACCTATCCAGCCCTAGTTAAAAAGCTTGTTTTAATAGACCCAGCAGCTGGTAAAACTAATATTACTTCAACAGAGCAGGCATTAGATGAAATGATGGCAATTAACTCTGAAAAAAGGGCGCTTGGTCAATTAGATGATTTTAAATACCCAGCAAATTTCCCGAACTGGGTTAGCCGTTACAAAGTACAAATGCAATATAAGGGCACAAGAAAGGCTTTAGTCTCCACCCTTTTCCATTATGATTCAATACCTAATTTAGATAGATATAAAAGCTTGCAAAATTTACAAAAATTAACTTTATTAATTTGGGGTACAGAAGATCATGCCGTACTCTATAACTATAGCGATTCTATAAGATCGGTATTAAATGTTAAGTTCTTATCTGTTTCAGATGCTGGACATTTGCCTTATCTTGAAAAACCAACATTCGTAAACAAGAAGGTGGTAAGCTTCTTAAAAGAGAATTGAGTTACTGTTAAACGCATATTATAAACTGAATGTCCAGCTTCCTTCTATCAGCTCCGCTTCCAATTCTCCCTCGTCCCATCCGCAATAGCCAATAAAAACTTGGATTTCTTGTTGATTGGCAGATCCACTGTTGATAGCCTCTACCACTTGCTCCATATTACCACCCAAATAAAGACCATTGGGTGTTTGTTCGCCCCCTTTAATAAGATCGGGTCGACTGTGCAATACAAAGAGGTGTTCTCTATCAACGGGGCCGCCATCCATCAATGGATATGGTTTAGCGTGCTTGAATTCAATTAGTTCATGCAAGGACTTTCCAAAGGACTTATTGGTTAGAAACCCTAAACTACCTTCTTCGTTGTGTTGAACGATTAATATAGTTGCATGTTCGAAGAAACTGCCTTTCAACTCTTGAGTGCTATTGATATAAATTCCGGCTTTTAGATCTCTCATATTCTACTTTTCAGATATACCAATGTACTTTTTTAATGCTGTTTGGTTTTCTGCTTGTTTTATTAAATAGTCCGCAACATCTGCTCTATTTATTCCACCTATATTTATTCCTTTAAATAATTTATTTTCAACACGATATTTTTCTGTCAATTCCTTGTCTAATAGCCTTCCTGGCCTTACTACTGTCCAATTTAAATCTGTTGCAGTAATAATTTCTTCCATCTTTGTTTTGTCGGCATAAACATCTTTTAACATGTATTTTAAAAACATCTTTACTAACCATGGAACATAGTTTTTACTTTCTCCAGCCCCAAATCCTGTAACAAAAATAAATGGTACATTTATTTTGTTCTCCCTATGTATTTCCACTATTAATTTTGCAAAATCTGAAAACAGGGTAGTGGCTTTCATATTCTTACTAGTCCCTAATGTTACAATGATAGCTTCTGCATTTTGGATTGACTTTAATAAGTCAGCTTTATGAGTGGCATCACCAAGCATCATTTTTATTGATTTTTTCTCTTCTGTTTTAATTTCAGATCGAGAAAGGGTGGTTATCGTATGGTTTCTATTTAATCCTCTTTTTACAGTCTCTAGACCTATACCACCCGAGGCTCCTATTATAGTTATATTCATTTTTCTTTTTTATTAATTTGGTTTTAAAAATATCAAAATAAGTTTATTTTGTAAAACCTCTTCCTTTGTCATCACTTCCAAATTCTTTCCATGTTTCCCATTTTTTAAGGTAAGTAATATATTGATATACTATAGCTTTCAAGCCTATTGTTTTTTGGGATATGCCTTCATTTCAAAAAAGAGGCCCCTATTGCTAGAGGCCTCAGTTGTATTTTTCCAAACTTAAATTAAAATTGTTATTTCTTTTGAGAGGCAGCAATTTCGGCTCTCAATGGACCTGGATCGAACATACGGTAAATGCTAGTGATTTTATCATCTTTCCATACGTAAGAGATATGAACAGGTACTGTTATTTTGTTTTTTGTAAATCTACCTGTACCTGACCACATGCCCCAATAGCCTGTAATAGTACCACCATCTTTATCCCAAACAAAAGTTCTCATATTATCGGTAGTTAAACTAATATCTGTAAACAACATATGATGTGAGTTTTCGCCTTGAGCAAAACCTGTTCTTCCTCCTAGATCAATTTTATTAGTTCCATTATCCTCTTGGTTATTCGCAAATTGCTCTCTAACTTTTACTGTATCAGCCATAATTGCATAAATAACACTTGAGTCATTTTTTACATAGGCTTCTAACAACTGTCTTACTTTAATGGTTTTTGAATCTAAAGAAGTCCAACTGCCAGTATCACTATCTTTTACTGTGTCATTGACTTTTTTGGTTTCTTCGTTTTTGCAGGCAACTATTGAAGCCGATACAAGAAAGCATAAGAATAGTTTTTTCATTTTTTAAATTTTATTGAGTCACTAAAATATGAAAAATATATAAATTAGTATCAAAATGATACTAAAAAATTAAATATTCAATGTTTAGCCGATGAATTTTATCCCTTCCAATTGAATTAACTCATTTGGATCCCTTGTTTTACATTGTAATCAATTGAAAAACAATGCTTTACTATTCTCAAAAAATACTTTTTCTATTCCTTAGATTTCTTTAGATTGTATATTAAAATTAACAAATATGAAAAATAAATTAATCTTTTCAATCATTTCGATGTTTCTTTTTGTGCTTAATAGTAATGCGCAGAATTCAAATGTACAGCGCTTACTCGTTTTGCAAGACCAAATGGGCAATGCAAAAAATGTAAGTGAAAAAAGAAATATACTTAAGGAAGCTTCTGTCATTCCTAGTTTTACAAGTTTTATGTTTATTAGTAAATCATTAAATGACGAAGATGTAAATAAAGTAGCGGCAACATTGGTGGCAAAATTAGCCTTAAACGAAAAAAATATAAAAGGACCAGCAGTAAAAGAAATTTTAGTAAAGGCCTTGCCTCTTTTAAAAGGGAAAGAGGGGGCACTACTGCAAAGTAAACTTACGCAACAAATGAGCAGTGCTTCTTTCAATGATGGATTTGAAAATTTATTTAATGAAAAAGATTTAACAGGATGGAAGGGCTTGGTGGCTAACCCTATTGAAAGAAATAAAATGTCTTCGGCCGCTTTAAAAGCAGCAGAAAAAATTGCCAATGAGCAAATGCAAAAAGACTGGCAAGTAAAAAATGGCTTGTTGGCATTTCAAGGACATGGCGACAATATTGTTACTGAAAAAAAATATGGCAATTTTGAATTGTTTGTAGATTGGAAAATAGCTGAAAAAGGAGATGCAGGTATTTATTTAAGAGGAAGTCCTCAAGTGCAAATTTGGGACTCTGTGAACCGTCAAGTAGGGGCTCAAGTGGGATCTGGTGGTTTGTATAATAATCTAAAGAACAAAAGTATGCCCTTGGTATATGCAGATAATAAAGTGGGACAATGGAATAATTTTCATATTATCATGAAAGGTGATAAAGTAACTGTTTATTTAAACGGCCTTTTAACTGTTGACAACCTCACATTTGAAAATTATTGGGATCGCAGTATTCCTATTTTTGAAAAAGAACAAATTGAATTACAAGCACATGGTACGCTTGCCTACTATAGAAATATTTATGTTAGAGAAATACCTATGGAGGAGATGGCTGCGATGGGTGATGCAGCAAAAAGCAAAGATGAAATGGAAGCAGTTCAAACTTTAAAAATTGGGATGAACTACAAAGGAGGAAAAATTGCTTACCTATTAACTCCATCAGACCCTGGTTATGATGCCAATGTGCAGCATGGAATTATTGCTGCAGTGGCCGATCTTCCTGGTGAAGTGGCCTGGGGATGTAATGATAAATTCCTTGCGGGCCGTTCTTCAATAGGAACAGGTAGTCAAAATACCATAGATATTAGTTCGGGATGTTCTGTAGCAGGAAATGCTGCTACACTTTGCAGCAATTTGGTACAGGGTGGATATGATGATTGGTATTTGCCCAGCAAAGACGAATTGAATAAATTGTTTTTACAAATGAAAGCAATTGGTGGGTTTAGAGAAGTTTGCTATTGGAGTTCTACTGAAACAGGTAAATACAATGCTTGCTCTCAAATTTTTGACAATGGTTTTCAAACTGCCAATGACAAGAGTACCACTTTTAGTGTTCGCCCTATAAGATCTTTTTAAATATTCGTGTAAATAAATCTTATGTTCAATAAATTATTCTTAGTATTTATATTTTTTCAATTACACTTAACAGTTTCTGCTCAAGATTTTTTGGCAGGGGCTGCTATAAGAACTATTAATCCAGAAAAAGATAGTTTATATATAGCTGGAGGTAAGGCCAACCGACCTTTTATTGATGTGCATGACAACCTTTATGTAAAAGCAATGGTGGTAAGCAATCGTACTAATAATATTACCCTGCTTACATTTGATTGTATTGGATTATTGTATCCTCAATTGCAAGCTATACGATCTAGAATTAAAGCGGAACTTCCTTTAATTAATCCAGAACATATTGTAATGTCATCCACACATACACATTCAGGCCCAGATGTAGTAGGTATTTGGGGAAAAGATTTAGCCCATTCAGGTGTGAATGATAAACATATGCAGCTTATAGTAGATAGAGCTGTAGAAGCTATTAAGGAAGCCTCGCAAGCAAGAAAGCCTGTAACCATTTCTTTTGGGAGCGGTTCTTTTGGAGAAGATTGGGTGAAAAATATTTCAGAACCTGGGGAACTAGATAGATCGGTAAGTATTATTCAATTGACAGACCTTAATGGAAAGAATATTGCTATGCTTACCAACTTTGCCTGCCATCCCACTATTATGGACGATGCGAGCACCGCAGCAAGTTCTGATTATGTTTGGGGCTATTATAAATATTTAGATTCTGCGCAGGGTGGGGTGAATATGTTTTTACAAGGAGCAATAGGTGGTTGGATACAACCAGAAGGTGTTGCTCATACTTTTGAGCAGGCTAATTATTATGGAACTTCTTTAGGTAAATATGTTTTTGAATTAACAAAAAATAAGAACGCAAGTAAAAATATAAATTTCAATGCTGTTAAAGTGGATTTCCCTTTAAGCAATCCAAGTTTTCAAATGCTGTCTAAAGCAGGAATAATAAAAAGAGATTTTGGAAAAACAGTAAGTTCTGAGATAGCTTATTTCAATATCGGGGACGCTTCCTTTGCTACTCATCCTGGTGAAACTTGTCCTGCATTAGGACTTGCTACTAAAGAATTAATGAATAATAAGGGCCCTAAATTTGTATTAGGTTTATCGCAGGACGCCTTAGGTTATATTATTAAGCCTAGCTTTTTTGATCTAAGTAAAAATATTCCACACAGTGAGTACTTAACTGGAATGAGTATTGGACCTGCCACTATGGGCATTATTTTATCCAACCTGAAAGCGCTTATAAAAAAGTAGTTAAAAAAAGGGACCCTTATTGCTAAGAGCCCCTATCAAAAATCAAAACTTAAAAATCAAAAAAACTATTTCATCAATAAGTTTATAATTTTTTTAAGATTAGTTATCTAATTGCTTGCCCATATCGGCAAGATTGCAACGCTCTTCAAGATTAGTGATTAAACCGGCGTCATTAAATTTAAATACTGCATAGTATTTCATTCTTGATATTTTTCCTGTACTAGCAAATTTGCTCACCCATGTGCCATACACTCTTACTTCAGAACTAATTTTATAACTTGAGTCAACACCGGGGTAATAATCGGCATTTTCTAATTTAATATCATTAAATGTTCTCATAATTTCTCTGTCACCTTTCAATAAATCTTCTTTAGAAAGAGAATCTTTTCCAATTTCTGTTGCATCCCATGTAAAGTCATCAGATAATAAAGAAGCCTCTTTGGTGCTATCTTTTGTAGTGAAAACATCAATGAATTGTTTTGCAACAACTAAGTTCTTGTTAAAAGCAGTTAAATCATTTTGTGTAGCCTTTTGATTACATGCAAATAAGGATATAGATGTAATAGCTATTAGTAAATATTTTTTCATTTTATATTATTTTATTAATTATTATATTGGCTAGTTCCTTCTTCAGCCATTTGTTTTGAGAAATCTGCAAAAACATCTTCTTTAAAAATTTTTCCTGCTGAATTGAACCAATCAAATTGTACTATATTTATTTTCAGCACTTTTCCTGTTTTTTTTGATTTGCCACTCCATGCCCACCAAGATTGTACTACATGCGAATTATCTTTATCGTATTCAAGATAATCTGGGTAACCCACTTGAGTAGAATTTATATTAGTATAAAATTTGTAATCTAGTGCTAAGCCATTCATGGACTCTTTCAATGGAAATGATTTTCCTCCATTCACATCAGATACTGAAACTTTTGCGGTATCAGCAAAATAAGTTTTGTATAAATTTAAATCTTGATTGACATAAGCTTTCACAGATTTATTTACTACATCAATATAAGGATGATTGATATAAATAGTTCCGTTTTTCTTTTCTTTCTGAGCAAATGATACTGTTACAAATAGTATAACAATAAAAGATAATAATATTTTTTTCATACGTGTTGATTTAGAAATAGATTATAGGCTATTTCAATGATTAAATAATTGACTAGAAATGATAGTGATTACAAGAATTGTAAATAGAACTGTTGCGTTAGAATTGCAAAAGATTGAGTATTTTACTTTTAAAAGGTAAGTAATAAATTCTACTTTTTACAGTATTATCAACCTTTTAAAGTCTTTTTTATGGCAAAATTGGTAGGAGCCCTGAAAATAAACCTGTTACAGCGCAATGCTCCTTCAAAAGCAGTCTTCTTTGTGCTGTCTTTTTATCTCAAAAAATAGAGCCTCCATTGGGGTATGCATTGGAATTATTTATTTGATAATATAAATAATAATAAAAAAACCTAAATTTATGAAAAAAGGATATGCCGCTTGCCCCCAAATCAAGTGCTTTAGGTTTAACTATTTACAAAGGTAGTTGGTCGGCACAGCAAGTTAAACATTTGCTGAATCGGACTACGTTTGGCGCCAAAGCTTCAGATATTGATTACTTTACTTCTAAGGGTTTAAATGCAAGCATTGATGAATTACTAAATTTACAAGCAACCACAATTCCTGCACCTCTTAACGATTATAATTCAACAACATTTACCGATCCAAATGTGCCATTAGGGAAAACTTGGATAAACGATATCTCTACAGATGGAACTATTAACAGTTATCGTCGCAGTAGTTATAAGAAATGGCTGCTCAGTATTTGGGTAGGACAGGAAAGAAATATTAGTGAAAAACTAACTTTATTTTGGAGTAATCATTTTGGGACAGAGGCAGATACGATAGTATATGGTTCAATGTTATATTATCATCATCAAATACTAAGAAGCAATTGTACTGGTAATTTTAAACAAATTGTTCGCGCAGTCACCACAGACCCAGGCATGTTAAGGTATTTAAATGGCTATCTAAATACTAAATCATCCCCAGATGAAAATTATGGAAGAGAATTACAAGAATTATTTACAGTGGGCAAGGACGGCGGTGCAAAATATATGGAAGAGGACGTAAAAGCTGCTGCAAAAGTTTTAACGGGATGGAGAATTGATACCAATTTTAATCCAGTTTTTGACAGCACAAGACATGATACCACCAATAAAACCTTTTCTGCTTTTTACAATAATACTGTCATAACTGGGAAAACAGCTGCGAATGGCGCGCTAGAAACAGACGAGTTGTTGACTATGATTTTTCAGAAACCTGAAGTAGCTAAATTTATATGTAGAAAACTTTATAGATATTTTGTTTACTATGCAATTGATGATGTTGTAGAAAAAAATATAATTACTCCTTTGGCAAATGCTTTTATTGCTAATAATTTTGAAATTAAGCCCGTATTAAAACTTCTTTTTTCCAGTGAACATTTTTATGATGCTTTGTATATTGGATGCCAGATCAAAAGCCCTGTTGACCATCTTGTAGGTTTTCTAAGACAATACGAAATTGCATTTCCTAATGCTACTTCGGATTATGCCGATGCTTATTATTTGTATAATAATATGGTCAATCAGCTCAATGGTATGGGCCAGAACCCTGTCGACCCTCCGAATGTATCAGGCTGGCCTGCTTACTATCAAGCCCCTGATTACAATGAGCTTTGGATTAATTCAGATACACTACCTAAGCGTAATAAATTTACAGACTTAATGATAGATGCAGGCTACACTAGAAATGGAAAAAAAATTATTGTAAATACAATACAGTTTGCAAAAGCAGTTTGTAAAAATCCCTCCGACCCCAATATATTAATGGATAGCCTTTTTTCATTCTTAGTATCAACTGACATTTCTTCGTCATTAAAATTAAGTTTGAAAACTCAAATTTTATTAACAGGCCAAACATCGGATTATTATTGGACAGATGCATGGAACACCTATAATGCTAGTCCAACTACTATTAATTTTAATATTGTCAATACAAGGCTAAAGGCTTTATTAAAGTATATTATGAATTTACCAGATTATCAATTGCAATAAAGTGGAAAGAAGAAAATTTATTAGAAACAGTCTAGCTTTAATTACACCTACCATGATTGGTGGGAATGCTATTCATGTATTACAGGATCATCCTTTATTAAATACGGCACTGCTTGCCTCTTCCAATACTGATAAGGTTCTTGTAATTGTTCAATTGAATGGAGGAAATGATGGCTTGAATACAGTCATCCCCTTAAGTGGCTATAATAATTATTACAATGCAAGAACCAATATAGCTTTACCAGAAAATAAGGTTTTAAAATTAGTAGGAAATAATGCAACAGGTATTCACCCCTCTATGACTGCATTTCAAAACTTATTTGCTGAAGGGAAATTAAATATTGTTCAATCGGTGGGGTATCCTCAGCCAAGTTTTTCTCATTTTAGAGCCACAGATATATGGATGTCAGGATCAGAAAGCGATCAGTATTTAAATACAGGATGGGCAGGTCGTTTTTTAAATTATCAATACCCAGATTATCCCGATGCTTATCCGAATAAAACCAATCCTGATCCTATTGCTATACAAATAGGTTCTTTAGCAACCCTTACTTGCCAAGGCCCTGCCGTAAACATGGCTTTAAGTATTTCAGATCCAAGTTCTTTCTATAATTTAATTGAAGGAACAGATGCTGTGGTAGCCAATACCAACGCGGGTTATGAACTTAGTTTTTTGAGAAGCATTGCCAAACAAACCAACCAATATACTGTAAGAATTAAACAAGCTTCTGATAGTGTAACACAACAAGTCGCTTATCCAAATAATAGTTTAGCAGCACAATTAAAAATTGTGGCTAGATTAATTAAAGGAGGCTTGCAAACTAAGGTATATATGGTTAATTACGGAGGCTTTGATACACATTCAGGACAAGTAGTAACCACGGATACCACTACAGGCACTCATGCTAATTTATTAAAAGTACTTTCAGATTCTATCGCAGCTTTCCAGTCAGACATGGTTGGTTTAGAAATAGAAGATCGTGTGATTGGAATGACTTATTCAGAATTTGGAAGAAGAATAAAATCCAATGCAAGCGGTGGAACCGACCATGGATCTGCAGCTCCTTTATTTTTATTTGGTAAAAATGTAAGAGGGGGCGTTTTTGGTGATAATCCAAATATACCTAGTTCAGCAACCACCAATGATAATATCCCCTATCAATTTGATTTTCGAGCTGTATACAATACCATTTTACAAAATTGGTTCTGTGTTTCCTCCAATGCCGAAATTGAAATTTTATTAAAACAGTTTCCAACGATCCCATTGATTAATTCTAGTGTATGTGGAATCAATGATAAAAATTCTATTTTTTCTAAAGAATCACTTATATATAATTATCCGAATCCATTTACGAATATGACCAAGATTGAATTCAAAACCAATGGCGGTCAAACTTCATTGCAGTTATTAAATGGGGAAGGTACTGTCATACAAATGCTGGTAGAAGCGAACTACAATTTTGCGGGAACCAATAGCTATAATTTATATGGAGCAAGCTTGTCGCCGGGTGTTTATTACATTAGAATGCAAAATGTAGATAAAGTATTTGTTAAAGCTATTGTTAAGATATAAAATAGCTATGGGTTTATTTGCTACGAACATTTTTCTTGCACCCTTCGCTACAATACTTCACTTCTTCCCAAGTCTTTTCCCATTTTTTTCTCCAATTAAAGGGCCTATTACAATGCAGGCATATTTTAGAAGGCAGGTTTGCCTTTTTTATAGTTTTTTGTTTGCTATTTTTCATTGATGCATTTGTCTAAAAGTTAAATTAATTCTTGGGGCTATAATTTTCTTTGACTTGGGCATACTATGAAGCCAATATTTTTGGGTACTGCCTAGCATTTCAAATAGTGATCCATGCTCCAATAAAATGGATTGAGTCTCTTTGG
>CAITGN010000031.1:0-2965 GCA_903891965.1 uncultured Bacteroidota bacterium | reverse complement strand
TTGAATCAAATAGTAGTAGGAGGTTTATGGAGTTTTCCTTTTAAAGACAAGACGAATAAAGTAAATCGTATTTATGTCGGCTGTTTTGACCGATTAGATGACGCCATTATACCAAGTGTTTCTTTAATGATGGATAAATATACTTTTGGCTTGAGTTATGATATATATAACAACGATTTATCTGGGGCCAAACTAAAACAAAATGGTTTTGAAATTGCACTCTCTGTTTCTTTTGGTAAAAAAAGAAATGAATGGATGCGTACTATTTTTGATTAAAACTAATAGCACAGTTTAACCACTCGGGGTCGAAACTGGCATTGTACTTTTTATAAAAATTAATGGCTGGCTCATTCCAATCTAGTACCTGCCAATTCATTCCAATAAATTTTTTATCTTTTGCTTCTTGTATTAAGGCGTCAAATAATAAGCTGCCAATTTTTTTACCACGCATTTCTTCTGTCACTAATAAATCTTCCAAATACATTCTTTGTCCTTTCCAAGTAGAATAACGCACATAGTATAAAGCCATACCTACCACTACACCACTTACTTCTGCTACAAAGGCCCACCAGACTGGTTTTGGGCCAAATCCACTTTCTTCAAAATGTGATAGGGTAACCGTTACTTCATCGGGCGCTTTTTCATACACCGCTAGTTCTTGAATAAGTTCTAGTAGTCTAGCACAGTCTTTTTTTTCAGCGCGGCGTATAATAATGTTCATCAAATTAAATTTTAGAAAGTGCTTGTGCTAAATCGGCTTCTAAGTCTTCGTAGTTTTCAATTCCTACGCTCATTCTTATTAAACCATCGGTAATACCATATTTGATTCTCTCTTCTCTTGGTATACCATAATGAGTCATACTTGCAGGATGCGATACCAAGGTATCTACTGTACCTAATGAAACAGCGCGTGTACAAACTTCTAAAGCATCTAAAAATTTCTTACCCGCTTCAATGCCGCCTTTTAATTCAAAACTAATTAAAGGTGCATGTTCTTTCATTTGTTTAGAAGCTATAGCATGGTCGGGATGTGAAGCAAGACCCGTATAATTCACTTTTTCAATAGCTGCATGCTTATCTAAAAACCCAGCCACTTTAGCTGCATTGCTGCAATGTCTTTCCATTCTTATTTCTAAAGTTTTCATGCCTTGTATTAATAAATAGGAATCAAATGCATTGCTATTGCCTCCTAATAATACATGCCATTTCCAAACTTTAGTTTTCATAAATTCTAAATCTTTGCCTAATAAAACACCATTTAAGGCCGATCCGTGTCCGTTTAAAAATTTTGTAGCGGAATGAAAAACAAAATCGGCGCCGAGGGCAAAGGGTTGTTGTAAATAAGGCGTAGCTACTGTATTGTCTACAGAAACTTTAATACCATGTGCATGCGCTATTTTGCAAATGCTTTCAATGTCAACGCACTGTAAGGTAGGGTTAGCAGGGGTTTCCAAGTGAATTAACTTAACATTCTTATTGGCCTCAATGGTTTGTTTTAATAAAGCACTATCTCTTACATCAATTAAAATTGTTTTAATACCTGCCTCGGTTAATAGCTTTTGCATTAATTCTTGTGTGCCACCATATAAAGAAAAATGAGAAATAAGTGTATCGCCTGCACTTAAATTACTCAAAAATAATGTACTCATTGCAGCTTGTCCACTTGAATGTAATAATGCTTTTAATGGAAGGGGTTCTCCTTTTTCATTCGTTAAACCATGCGCTTCTAAGGCTTCTATAGTTTGTTCTGCTGCAGCAAAAGTGGGGTTGCCCCATCTTGTATATAATTTTGTTTTATCGCTTCCTTTAAAACGCTCCATGCCTTCTTCAGCAGTTTCAAATGTGAAAGTTGAAGTGGCGTATATAGGAGTGGTATGAGAAGAATTGTTATTCTCTTTATTGGCTGTATGTAATGTTAAAGTGCTAATGCCTTTGAACTTTTTGTTTTTCATTTTTTCTTTTATTTTATATTTTACACCAGTTTTCTAAATATACATTAATAAGCCCATTTTATCCAAGCGGCACCCCAAGTAAAACCACCACCAAAAGCAGCTAGTACTAAATTATCTCCTTTGTTTAGTTGCTTCTCCCAATCCCATAAACATAGTGGAATGGTTGCAGCTGTTGTGTTTCCGTACTTTTGAATGTTAATCATTACTTTTTCCATGGTAAGTCCCATTCTATTGGCTGTGGCATCAATAATGCGTAAGTTGGCCTGGTGCGGTACTAGCCAAGCAATATCATCTCCCGTTAATATATGTTTTTCCATCAGCTCAGCACTTACATCGGCCATGCCTTTCACGGCAAACTTAAATACAGGTTGACCATCTTGAAATGCAAAATGTTCTTTCGCCATCACCGTTTCAATACTGGCTGGTTTTAAACTTCCGCCTGCTTTTAGGTTTAAATATTTTCCTCCACTTCCATCACTTTTTAAAATGGCATCTTGAAATCCTAAACCATCGGTACTTGGTTCTAATAATACGGCACCGGCGCCATCACCAAATAAAATACAAGTGGCTCTATCAGTATAATCAATAATGGAACTCATTTTATCTACACCTACTACAATTACTTTTTTATACCTGCCTGTTTCAATAAAACTTGCACCAGTAGTAAGTGCAAATAAAAATCCGCTACAAGCAGCACCTAAATCAAAACCAAAAGCATTTTTGGCACCCACCTTATCGCCTATTAAATTAGCGGTTGAAGGAAAGGGCATATCGGGTGTTACTGTTGCACAAATAATACAATCAATTTCTAAAGGGTCTAGGTTCTTTTTACGAATAATCTCTAGTATAGCTTCTGTTCCCATATCAGAACTTGCCTTGCCTGGCTCACGAAGAATTCTTCTTTCAGAAATACCTGTTCTAGACTTAATCCATTCATCGTTGGTTTCCACCATTTTTTCAAGGTCGAAATTGGTCAATTTAGTCTCTGGGACATATCCTCCAACAGCAGTAAT
>CAITGN010000030.1:0-4488 GCA_903891965.1 uncultured Bacteroidota bacterium | reverse complement strand
CTTATGCCGATATCATTTATTTTGACATGGCAAAACTAGCTATTCAAAACAAAGCCAATGCCAAAGCCAATGATTGGTTAATTCAATCTATCAAGACCAATAGAACCAACATAAAGCAAAAACAAAAAGCTTTTGAACTATTAGGAAACATAAGCTACTTAAATAATAAATATAGTATTGCTAAACTAGCTTATGATAGCCTGCAAACTGTCTTAAAAACAAATCCTAACTACGAAACCATTCAAGCTAGAAAAAAATGGCTAGGTACCATTAGCACCAATGAAAAAATAATGGAAGCGCAAGACAGTTTACAATATATATACCAATTAAATCCTGGGGCTCAAGAAGCTCAATATAAAAATTGGCAAAAAAGGATTCAATTTGAAAATGAATCTTTAAAAAACATTTTTACAGATAAAACGCCTATTGCAATTTATACACCTGAAACACCTAGCAGAAATAATTTTAGCAATGCTGATAACAGCAGTAGTAATTTTTATTTTGACAATAAGTCGGCACTAGTGCAAGGCAAACAAAACTTTAGTCAAAAATGGGGTCAAAGACCCAATGTAGATGGATGGAGAAGAAAAGCAAGCCTAATGAACACGGCCAGCAGTATAAGCAATCAAGACCCATCAATGACTGCGTCTCAAAATATGAATACGAATAAGGATTCATTGCAAAAAATGGACTTAAGCAAGGATGGAAAAGGAAATGGAGATGGGAAAGCGAATGAGAAGGGCAATGGCTATTCAATGATTGAAGATGGAATCGCTTATATAAAATCTAAACAGGATGGGAACAAAGCTGCTTTAACCAATGCAGAAACCTTTTTATTTGAATTAAACGATTTCGATAGAGCCTATCCCCTATATCTTAAAGTAATTGCAAATAATATTGACAGCAGCATGACCGAAAGAGCTATGTTGGATTTAGCCAGTCATTACTTGCATGAAAATTTAAACGAAAAATCGGATAGTATAATAAAATTAGTAGAAGATAGGTTTCCAAAAGGTTTTTATGCCACTAAGAAAAAAGAGGCAAGCTTTAAAAAGTTAAAAGAAGGGGATGTACTTAATGATTATAAAGAAGCTTATTTCTTGTCACAAATAGGCAATTGGGAAAGTCTTGCCACTTTATCGCCGCAATTAAATACCAATTTAAGAAGAACCAAATGGTACACCCCCTTTAAGTTTATACAAGTTAAAATGTATGCGCAACAAAGAATGGATAGTAACGCCATTGTTTTATTAGATTCCATTGTACTTCAAAATACCAATGAAAAACTAAGAGATAGGGCTAAAAATATAATTGAAGAGTTAAAAAATAGAAAACAAACAGAAACCTATTTAACTAACTTAAACCTAAGCAAAGAAATACTAGATACCACTGCTCTAGTAAATGCGACCCCTTCAAATACGTCCACTTCTACGAATTTAAATGAGGATATAAGCAAGCTAAACAAAAAAGAGATTGCCAATAAAAAAGATAATTCTATAAATAAGGATGCATCTAGTATTAAGGATACCGCCATTTCTAAAGTAATTCCAACAGCACCCGTAATTCCAACATTAGCCTTCACCAATGATAGTAGTGAGCAACATTATTTTGCTTTTGCTACTCAAAAAGTAAGTGCCGCTTTTGTAAAGGAGATGCAAACCGCCTTTAACTATCTGAATAATGATGAATTTACAAAAGAAAAATTAAATGTAACTTACGTACAGTTTAATGAGAGTAGCTATATTGTTTGGATTGGCCCCTTTGAAAACAGCCAGCTAGCTAAAAATTATATGAATAAAATAAAGCCTAGGCTGAGCACGGAAATAATATCATTTGTACCTTCGAAGCAATATGAGATATACTTATTAAGCAAGTCGAACATACTGCTTATAAAAGACGAGGCCGATTTGAAACAATATCAGCAGTTTATGTTTAAAAATATTTATAAACCTTAATTAAAATAGTAGTGAGCCAAGATTCAAATAAGCCTAAGAATTGGGTACGCCTTTTTTGGAAATACTATTTTATTTCTGCTGGCGTATTTTTATTATTTATTTTAATGTTGAACTGGGGATGGATTGGAGATATGCCCGACTTAAATGACATTGAAAACCCTACAGCCTCTTTAGCCAGTCAGGTTTATGCGCAGGATGGCACACCCATGGGTAAGTTTTATTTAGAGGACCGTATTACGGTAAAGTATAGAGATATAAGTCCCTATTTATTACAAGCATTGGTAGCTACAGAGGATAAAAGATTCTATGACCACTATGGAGTAGATGGAGAAGGTCTTATAAGAGCGATTGCCTTTTTAGGCAGTCAAGGTGGCGCTTCTACCATTACTATGCAAACCGCTAAAAATTTATTTACCGATAACTGGAGTACCAAAAACAAATTGCTTCGTGTTATTCAAAAAATTAAGGAAAGTATAATAGCTATTAAACTAGAGCGCAATTTTACCAAACAAGAAATTATTACCCTTTACTTAAATACCGTTCCTTTTAGTGAAAATGTATTTGGAGTTAGTAATGCTTCAAGAACTTTTTTCCAAAAAGAGCCAGACCGTTTAACGGTGGAAGAAGCGGCCTTATTAATAGGCATGATTAACGCGCCTACCAAATACAATCCGAATAAAAATCCTAAGCTGGCCTTAGAAAGAAGAAACTTAGTGATTAGTAGAATGGCAGGACAAAAATATATTAGTCCAGTCCAAGCGGAGGAACTAAAAAGCCTGCCTATTGCCACCAATTTCAAAAAGCTGGACCAGAACAATGGCCTTGGCCCCTATTTTAGAATGACTTTGGGTGAGTACATGAAAAAATGGTGTAAAGAGCATAAAAAAAATAATGGCGACGCATACGATTTATACAGAGATGGTTTAAAAATTTATACCACTATTAATCCTAGAATGCAATTGTATGCAGAACAAGCTGTCGCCCAGCATATGTCCTATTTACAAAAAGAATTTAACCAACAAGCAAATATTAAATCGGGTACGATTTGGAAAGAGTTTAGTGCGCAACTAGAACTAGCAGTAAAACAAACAGACAGATGGAAGAATTTGAAAAAAGAAGACATGGAGGATGCTGCTATTAGAAAAACTTTCAACGAGCCCCTACCTATGCGTGTTTTTGCTTGGAATAAAAACCGCTTTATTGATACCATTATGACTCCTTATGATTCTTTAAAGTATCATAAGCAAACTTTACAAACCGGATTTTTAGCCGTAGACCCTTTCACAGGAGAAGTAAAAGCTTGGGTAGGTGGTGTAGACTTTAAAACCTTCAAATACGATCACGTTAATATTAATACAAAAAGACAAGTAGGTTCTACCATTAAACCTTTGTTGTATTCTTTAGCCATTGAAGAAGCTGGCTTTACACCCAATACCATTGTGCAAGACATACAACAAAATTTTGACGGTTATGGTATGGTGCCGAATACTCCTAAAACTTGTACATTCCAGTCTATTCCTATGGCACAGGCTTTAGCTGAATCAAGAAACTGTTCCTCGGCCTATATCATGAAACAGATTAATGGCAAGAGCAATGAAGCAGCTAAACAGTTTGTAGAATATTTAAAGAAGTGTAATATTAAATCTGATATACAACCCTATCCCTCTATTGCTTTAGGTGCTGTTGAAATTTCATTATTCGAAATGGTGCAAGCCTATACTATGTTCCCAGGAGCAGGTTATAATGCGCAACCCTTTTTTATTAATAGAATTGAAGATAAGAATGGTAATGTCTTAGAAAGCTATTCTCCTCAAAGAAGAAAAGTAATTAGTGATGTAACTGCTTACTCTGTTGTAAGTATGATGCAAGGTGTTATTCAAAAAGGAACAGGAAGAAGCATGTATTCTTACGCTGTACCTACTCAATCTATTGCAGGAAAAACTGGAACCACCAATGACAATAGCGATTTATGGTTTATGGGATATACCCCACAATTGTTAGCAGGTGCTTGGGTGGGTTGTGATGACCGTTATATAAGATTCTCCGATAATTATTTTGGACAAGGGGCTCATGCCTCCCTACCTATCTGGGCTTATTTTATGAGCAAAGTAGCTGCCGACCCTGCTTGTAATTTAGATCCCAATGCAAGTTTTGAAAGACCATTGAGTATGGCTAGTGACTTCAATATAGATTTTATTTCAAAAGATAGTACAGGTTTAGAAGCGATGGATGATATTATTAATACAGAAGACATTAAAGCAGAATCGGATTATACATTACCCGATGCTGAAATAGCTAGCCCTATTAAAAATAATCTACCTGTAAAAAATATAGCTCCTAATAAAACTACGCCTCCAATAAAAAATAATTCTAAGGATACTAAATCTAAAGATACAAAGCCAAAGGCGAATAAAGAAGCTGCAAAACCCAAAGCAGTCTTTCCTAAAAAAAAGAACTAACGCGTATTTTTTAAGGAATAGAAAATAGAGAAATGGTGGTATAAATTTCTTTGGAAAAAAGCATTGCCATACTG
>CAITGN010000029.1:0-2752 GCA_903891965.1 uncultured Bacteroidota bacterium | reverse complement strand
CTATTCATATAGTAGTTAAAATCTTGAATAAGAGTTTGTGTATCGGGAAATTGATTATTACCCGCTTCTTGCATTTTTTTAAATAATTTATTCAAAGCATCGTGAATGGCCGAACCAAAAGTGGTGGCCTCCGATTTTCCAGCAGGCACACGAATTAAACTATTATAGTAAAAATGTAATGGGCATTTTAAATAATTATTGAGTGCCGTTACATTCATTGAAAACTTTTCAAGCTTAGGATTGATAAAGTCATCTTCTAATTGTTGAATTTCAGGCATGGGCGCCGATTGCAAACGAAGTAGCTTATAAGCTATTTTAATATCCTGTGGTAATTCTATTTTCTGAATGCTTGCCTCTTTGCCTTCCAATACTTCAATAATAAACTGGCTAGGTTCTGCTTCCTTGCCATCTGCTTTATATTGACTATAGGAAATAGTTAAAAATTGTTTAGCCCTAGTAATGGCTACATAAAATAATCTTCTTAATTCTTCTTTATCATCGGCGTGTTCTAAACTACTTAATACCGTATCGGGTAGGGTATAGCCCGCACTAGCAGTTCTTCTTTTCTTTTCCCAATACTGTGCATTGGTACCTGCTAAAAATACATATTGAAATTCCAAACCCTTACTGCCATGGGTGGTTAATAAATTCACGCCAGCATCAGAGCCGGTGGTAATAGGAAGGGGTAAACGTATATCTTCTCTACGCATTAGTTTTAGCATATCTACCAAACTATTTAAATGTAGCGTTGGATGACGATGGGTTTCTTCTTTGATAAAATCGAAAAAGGTACTCACCAAGTTTAGTTCATGGCTTTTATTAGGTCCTGTTAACACATTTTGAATAATACCTGTTTTTTGTAAAACCTGTTCTACTAAATTCACTAAAGTCACATTGGCCACCTGACCCATTAAGTCCTCTAATACCTGCATGGCCTTGGCCACCTCACTCATGCCTCCTTCACTAAACAAAGCTGTTTGTACGTCCTTGGTTTTATCAATTAATACTTTTCTAAAAGTATTTTCTGCATGCGCGTATTTTAATTGATTCGCTTCTACGGTGAGTGTAGCAATGGTGATAGGTGAAATTTTCCACCAAGAGAAATGTAAAATTTCAAATAATATATTAGCCCCTTCATTGGGCTGGTCCCATTCGCAGGCTAAGTAGTCTAATATTCTAATAATTTGCTGAATGAGTACCTGATTAAATAAATTAGCGGTTCTTTTACTAAATAAAGGAATATTTTTTTGCTGTAAAAAATGCGCAATCTCTTCTCCGTACTTATTTTCTTTGAATAAAACAGCAATATCCTTAGGCTGGATGCCTGCTAGTATTAATTGATTAATTTTTTCTGCAATGCCTATCATCTCTTCTTGGGGATCGTTATAAGATTCAATGGAAGGAACTAAGTCAATATTTTTATTCGCGTCAAGTGCGGCTATTAAATTTTTGGAGAGCCCCTCTATTTTATTAATAAGCCTTTCTTGGTTGTTATTTATTAATAAAGTAGAAGCATTTAAGATAGGCTGGGTAGACCTATAATTGTTTTCAAGTACAATGGTGGTAATGGCTTCATGGTATTGCTTTTGATAATGCAACATGTTTTCAACATTGGCACCTTGGAACCTGAAAATACTTTGGTCGTCATCGCCTACTACAAACAAATTAGGTTGCTCCCAATAGTTTACCAGTAATTGTACCAGTTCATTTTGTGTCCCACTGGTATCTTGGTATTCATCTACTAATATGTACAAATATTTTTCTTGATACTGTGCGAGTAAGTTTTTATTTTCTTTAAAAGCAGCAATCACCCAATTAATCATATCATCAAAATCATACCTGCTATGCGATTTCATCAGTGCTTGGTAAGCATCAAAAGCAAGTACGGCTGCTTTTAATTTTTCCATTTTTTCCATAGCAGCGTCTACCAATCCTTGTTTCAAGCTACCAGCTTCAAACTGCTTGTACTTTCTTCTATATACAAATTCATCTCTAGTAGGAATTTCTGTGATATAGCGGTTAATTTGCTCCACTAAATAAGTAGAGGTCCAACCTTCTTTTTTCATGGCGCTAAATAACCTGCTTAGGTTATTCATTTCATAGTACACATCGCCACGGTATCTTTTTAAAGGATTGTTTTTATCAAATTGATCGATTAGTTTTTTAAGCAGTTCAATTTTTTCTAATTCAGAAATCGGATCTAGGCTGGGCTTTTCAAATAAGTATAAATTATCTTGAATGATATCGTTACAAAAAGAATGAAAGGTGGCAATATTCACTTTGTAAGCGCTGGCTCCAATAAAGCCCACTAATCTTTTGCGCATGGCAATCGCGCCAGCATCTGTATAGGTTAAACATAAAATATTTTCAGGAGCGGTATCGGTTTCTAAAAGTATTTTACCAATGCGTGCGCCCAGTATTTGGGTCTTGCCTGTACCGGGTCCTGCAATGACCATCACGGGACCATCAATCGTATCCACGGCCAGTTTTTGTTGGGCATTCAACTGCTCGTAAATGGTTTCAAATGCCTTTAATTGGGCGGCCTTAGTTATCATAGTATAAAATTAGTGGCTTTAAGCTAATTTATTACAACAAAAACGACAATGTGTTGTTGTATTAGTATGTCAAAAGTATATAGCCTCCACACCGAGCAGTTTATTCCTATTTCCCTTCAAGAAGCCTGGGATTATTTTAGTAGCCCAGCCAACCTTGCTAAAATTACCCCTGAAAAAATGGGCTTTAACATAATTAG
>CAITGN010000028.1:0-2059 GCA_903891965.1 uncultured Bacteroidota bacterium | reverse complement strand
TGCTACTTTAATTTTAGTAGAAGTTTGCGCTTGTAAAGCAAAAGTAGAAATCAAAATAAAACCCATTAATAATCTAAAATTTTTCATAATCTTTTTTTTAAATATAATATTTGTAAATTAATTCTATAGTATAGGCATAAGCTGTATACTATTTTCGGATAACTTCATTCATACAAATGAGGTCATCTAGTCTCTAGAAAAAATCAAATTAAATAAACGCAGATGAGCTCGTAAATAGGTGGCCCAGTATTGACCAAATTCTTTTTAGAAATAAGAGGTTTGCTATTAAGTAAAGTAGTACTAGCCTTCTGAATAGTAACTACTTCATGCGTAGCGTTAAGACTTAATTTCTTAACAATATTATTAGTACTTGCTTGAAACTGATGGTTGTCCTGTGATTTTAAATACACTGTTTTTTCAGAACAGCAGATGTCCTTTTTAGAAGACTTAGCGCATTTACATTTTTTAACCTTACCTGCACATAAATGGGTAGTTGCTGTTGCGCCTATACTAGCAACAGAATACAATAAAACTAAAAACATAGTAAATACCCTTTTCATGAGCTCTTTAATTACTCTAAAGGTACAGCCTATTTCGATTATGTAAAAAAAATGGCTGTTAAAATAAAGGCAATTCTAGTCAGTTGGTAGAATGACCAATCTCATCTTAATTGATAAAATTCCACCAAATGCCTACCCTGAACCAAGTACCTGTTCCTGGATAATTTTGAGCAGTGAAATTATAAGTGTTTCCCAATGAACTACTTGTAGGAATTAAAGTATTCAAATTTTCTAGTCTGATATACCCTTTGAAGCGTTTGATCATAAAATGTAAAAAGGCATTGGCAGTAGGTCTATTATGAAGCATATAGCTATTTTGCAAATAGAACTGCCCTGTCATGGGCATATAGTCATCGGCTTTAAAGTCGGTATGATAGATCATCTCTAGTCCAGTGGAAAGGTTCAGATTTTTATAAAAATTACCTTCGAATGCTACTCTTTGTCTAGATAAAACGAGTGGAATATTTATGGGCGCAGATTGATCCACTACTTGAACGGTGGTTTCATTATACCAATTCCAATGCTTGCTAATTTTAATTTTATTGGCAAGCAAACTACTTATGTAACTTATAGGTTTTGTATACACTGCCGGTTGAAAGCCCGATGAGAAATAATTATAGTTATTAATTAGCTGATAGTTAAAAGAAATTCTGAAACCCTTTGCCGCATTTCCCAACTCTCCATTCATGTCCACTGTATTTTCTTTCTTAATGCCCTTTAAAGCATTTATAGGAAACTGTGTAAGGCCTAAATAATTGGTGGAAGGTGTTCTATTGCTATTTTGAAAAGCAATTTTCAAATAGGTTCCTTTGGAGTTTACTATTCTAGATAAGTAAAATTGAGCATCATAGTCGCCTGAATGATAGCCATTCAAATATAATTTACCTGATGCAAGCAAATCCCATAACTGGTTTCTCGTTTTGTTTTTATAAGTACCAAAACCATATAAATCATATTCAGACCAAGATTGCAAATTAGATAAAGTAGTGGCTAAATGGGCATAGCCCGATCCTACTTGTAAAAATTGATTCGCATTATTTTTTTGAGGATAGCTAATTAAACTAAAGTCATTGGTTACTAGATTCCAATTATCGACAAATTTCAAACTTGTATTAGGATTGTATATATAATTGAAATATTGTAAGTAATTCTTTTCATTAGGCGATCTGTCTTCAAATGTAAATTGACTTGACTCCAATTTAACTTCGTTTTGAAACCTGAGTCTTGGATAAAATAAATGTATTACCACTGTATCTTTTACAATAGAATCTTTTTGACCTAGATCATAGGTTTGACGCCATAAATAAGTATTATTCTTATAGGTTGACCCTATAGCAATAGTGGTATTGAAGGGATTTCTGAACGAAGCCCCACTCGCTCCTAATCTAGTCTCTAATTCATAAGGGTTATTTAAAGAAAGGCTATCTAATAAAGCAGCTTTCACAAGTCCCCCATTTTCAGAAGAAGCCGCTTTATTGGCAAGCATTACAAAATAGGAC
>CAITGN010000027.1:0-2288 GCA_903891965.1 uncultured Bacteroidota bacterium | reverse complement strand
GGTTTCTCCTTTATTATTTCATACCTTCGCCGTCCAAATTATTTATATAAAATAAAAAGAATCAGCAATGAAATCAATTACAATCGAAGGCCACTTGAGGACCGAAAATGGCAAAAAAGCCGCCCGCCAGCTTCGCTCTCAAGAAAACGTGCTGGGTGTAATTTACGGGGGTGCTCAGGAGGTTAATTTTTATGCTCCTGCAAAGGCTTTTAAGTCTTTAGTGTACACAAGTGAATTTATGTTAGCACATGTTACAGTGGAAGGAAAAACTTACAAATGCATTTTGAAAGATTTGCAATTTGATAAAGTAACCGACTTATTGTTACATGTAGACTTATTAGAATTAGTAGACGACAAAAAAGTAGTAGCTACTTTACCTTTAAAAATGATCGGTACTTCTGTAGGTGTTAAAGCAGGAGGAAAGTTAATTATAAAGATGAAGACATTAAAAGTAAAAGCTTTGCCAAAAGATTTAAGAGAGTTTATCGAATGCGATATTACGAACCTTGAATTAAATGGTAATATTCGTGTGCAAGATGTAATAGCTCCTAACATGGAGATTATGAATCCTCCACGTATACCAGTAGCTTCAGTTGTTTTAACTCGTTTGTTAAAGCAAGAAGAATCTGCTGCACCTGCTGCTGGCGCCGCTGCACCTGCTGCTGCTGCCGCTGCCGCTGCTGCACCTGCTGCAAAAGCTGCTCCAAAAAAATAAGCAATTTTTTAAGTAAGTATATAAAATCCCTTCTCGACTTATCGGGAGGGGATTTTTGTTATACATGCTAGCTTGTTTTTGCTTAAATTTGAAATTGAACAGTAATTAGAGAATGTCAAAATTTTTAATCATAGGGCTTGGGAATATTGGTCCCGAATACGCGCACACAAGGCATAATATTGGCTTTGATGTGCTAGATGCATTTGTGATGAAGCAAGGAGGCTTTTTTAAGTCGGACCGACTAGCCGATGTAGCTGAGGTAAAATGGAAAGGCAAAACATTTATATGTATTAAGCCCACCACTTTTATGAATTTAAGTGGTAAGGCATTTAAATACTGGATGGATAAAGAAAAGGTAGAAGTAGAAAGCACTTTAACTATAGTGGACGATTTAGCCTTACCTATTTCAAAAATAAGACTACGCGCCAGCGGGTCGGATGCTGGGCACAATGGTTTAAAAGATATTCAACTTACTTTAGGCACCGATGCCTATCCTAAATTAAGATTTGGCATTGGTAGCGATTTTAGAAAAGGACAGCAAGTAGATTTTGTTTTAGGCAAATGGAATACCAATGAGAAAAAGATAGTCGAAAGCAAAATAGAAAAATGTGTGGAAGTAATAGAAGCCTTTGCAAGTATTGGACTATCTAGGACTATGACTATGGCTAACGCATTAGAGATAACCGAATAAAAATAATTGTATGAGTATATTTTGTATTGGAAGAAATTATGTAGCGCATGCGCATGAACTAGGCAATGAAGTACCCACTTCACCAGTGATATTTATGAAACCTTCTACTGCTGTTTTAGCAGAAGGTAAAAACTTTACCATTCCATCCTTTACCAATGACTTACATTATGAAGGTGAATTAGTCCTTCGTGTTAGTAAAGAAGGTAAAAATTTAAAAAGCCCCAATGTTTTAGACTACTGCGATGCCATTACAGTAGGTATTGACTTTACTGCAAGAGACCTACAAAGTAAATTAAAAGAAAAAGGCCTGCCATGGGAAAAAGCAAAAGCATTTGATGATGCTGCTATATTAGGAAAGTGGACACCCTTAACATCAAAGATTGTAGAAAATCCAATTCGCTTTTCATTGCATAAAAACGGAGCCATTGTACAAGACGGAGATTCCTCTTTAATGATATTTCCACTAGCTACTATTTTAGAAAGCCTTACAGAATACTTTACCATTTACCCTGGAGACCTTATATATACAGGCACACCAGTAGGGGTGGGACCTACCCATAAAGGTGATGTGTTTGAGGGCTATTTTGAAGCAAATCAAGTATTTAGCGTTAAAGTGAACCCTTAATTCTCAAGAATTTTAACTAAATTTGCCACCCCTTAAAAGGGGTAATAACCATTCGGCGAGGTAGCTCAGTTGGTTAGAGCACAGGATTCATAACCCTGAGGTCCCGGGTTCAAATCCCGGTCTCGCTACATGAAAATCAAGGACTTGCGTTAAATCGTGGGTCCTTTGTTGTTTTTGCGTGAGGTTTGCGTGAGGTTTTGCGTGAGGTTTTTGTCATTTCTTACCGAAACCAAGTATGATCAACCATAACGTTCACG
>CAITGN010000026.1:0-4112 GCA_903891965.1 uncultured Bacteroidota bacterium | reverse complement strand
GCGCTTGAGGCAAAGAAGCTTTCTCATAATGCCCTGCATTCATTTTCTGACGCATGGCCTCATAAATACTCACTGCACAGGCCACCGATATATATAAGCTTTGAATGATGCCCATTTGTGGTATAATAAAATTACCATCGGCTAAGTTTCTACATTCTTCCGTTACCCCTGCATGTTCATTACCAAAAACGAGGGCCACCGACTCTGTGAAATTAATATCGTGAAGACTTACTGCATCACTGGATAAATGTGTGGTTAATATTTTAGTGAATTTAGTTCTCAGCTCTTTCACGCATTCTTCTAATGAATCAAACTCATGAATGGTTAACCACTTTAAAGCACTACTACTACTTCTATAGCCCCATTTTTTATGTCTAGGTATTTTTGTAGTCACTACATATATATCTTGAATACCCACTGCATCGCAAGTACGCATTACGGCAGACACATTATGCGGGTCTTGCACATTCTCAAGCACCACCGTTAAATTTGCTTGACGCTTACTTAATACTTTTAATAATTTTTCACTGCGTTCTGGTGTCATACTTATTTTTTAAAAGGCATTCTAAATTGAACCCCTAATCCCGGCCTGGTTAATGGGATTATCTTACCCTTATTATTTTCCATATTATAATCAAGCCCTACTGCATTTAATTCTGTCATAAGTAAGGGGCCGTCCATATCTACATAATCAAGTTGTGGCAAGAACTGCGCAATAGCAGCAGAACCAATCACCGATTCATTCATGCTACCCATCATTACCTTCATGCCTAAGGCTTTCGCTTCTTTAATCATTCTATTTGCTGGTGTAAGGCCACTACATTTAGTGAGTTTAATATTAATGCCATGAAAATAATTCGCACAAGTAGCTACATCTTTTTCAAACACACAGGACTCATCTGCAAATAAAGGAAGTGCTGAAGCTGCTTTTAGTTGCGCCATTCCTTCCCAATTATCTTTTGCTAAAGGTTGTTCCACTAATTCCACCCCTAAATCTGCTAAGGCTGGAATTTTTTGTAAGGCTTCTTCAGTAGTCCATCCTGCATTGGCATCTACACGAAGTGGTACACTTGTATGTGCACGCAGCGCTGTAATCATTTCAATATCATAATCGGTACCTACTTTAATTTTATAAATTGGCCATGGATGTGCTTTCATTTTCTCCACCATCTTAGTAGTGGTATCAATACCCAAGGTATAATCACAAATAGGTGTAGGCGTTTGTTCATTCCAAGGCGTATTCCATATTTCATGGATTGGCTGTTTTTTCATTTGCCCGAATAAATCCCAGCCAGCCATATCTAATGCTGAAACTAAAAAGGGATCATTGGGAAATAAATGATGTAAAAAATGCCAGAAGCGTTCGGGATCTATCAATGCAAATTTTTCAATAAGCTTTCTATTTTTCTCTAAAAGCTCCATCATTGATTCCACTGTGACATTATAATAAACAATGGCTGGCGCCTCTCCATAACCCTGCCAATTGCCTAAAGACAATCTTATCATCAAACTATGCTGATGCGTTTTAGTTCTTCCATTAGAAATGGTGAATGGATATTCAAATGGTAGTTGTTGTTCCCAAAAATCTAATTGCACTTTAAAAATTTTAGCTAAGATACTAAATAGGCCTATTTAGCGGCCAGATTCTTTAATGGCTATAGCCCACTGTTCATTAAAGCTTTTTGAAGCAATTAGGGTTTCTAAACTAAGATGCATTCTATAGCGCCAATAATGTTTAGGATTTGCTGGTTCATTAATTCTTTCAGCATGTGGGTCTTGCCTTCTTAATTTTGCATCTACGCCTAAATAATCTTGCAATTGAAATATTGACCACATGGCGGGCGAATATAAATGTTGAATAAGTATGGCTTTGTTAATCCAAGGCTCACAAAATTTAGGTGCTTCTCCAGACTGTTCTAATTGTTCTTTAAAAAATTGCTGTGTTTTAGAAGGGTCTTCCTCCCACCATCCTCTTAAAGTACTTGTATCATGAGAGGAAGGTGTAACTACACTTAAATAAGGCGCATCTTTTGGATTAAAGAATAAACTATTGTTTGCCTTAGGCATTCTTTGCACTTCCAAACTTAAAATGCCTAACTGCTTCATTACTTCAGGTAAACAAGCGGGCACTAATCCTAAATCCTCTCCACAAATAAGCATATTAGTGGCTCTTTTTAAATTAGGTAGTTTTTCTAATGCCTCTTTCTCCCAAGCATTGTTTTGTTTGACAAAGAAATAATCTACATAGAGTTCTCTTAGTATTTTCTTTGTTTTTTCATCAAGAGACTGAAAAGAAGATGTGCCTTCTATATTAAATCTGAAATGATATAGCCCCGGCTTTTCATCTTCAAATAAAATTACATTGGTAAGTAAAAACAATAAACCATCTTGTATTTTATTTTGCCAATCGTCATTAGGTAGGGTTTTAAAATGATGCACAATTTCCACCTGTGTTTTAAAAGCAGGCAAGAATGTATACTGCCCATCTCCTAGCGCTTCTAAATAATTATTTTTTACATACTCGTTATCATAGCCAAATAGTTGAAACAAATTGGTTTCATTAATGAAGGGTTGGGTAAATCTGTTCGCATCCAATGAAATGCCCTTACTATGAAACTCGTGCAAGCTTACTGGTATAGCAGGAACAAAACGTCCCATAATACCATCTACTGCATGCATAGGTATACTCCAAATTCTAAAAAATCCTAAAATATGATCAATTCTAAAAGCATCAAAATAAAAACGCATTTGCTCGAAGCGAAGTTTCCACCAACTATAATTGGTAGCGGCCATCTTTTCCCAATTATAAGTGGGAAAGCCCCAGTTCTGTCCTTTCACAGCAAAATCATCTGGAGGAGCGCCAGCTTGTCTGTCCATATGAAATAAGTCTGAATGCTGCCAGGCATCGGCCCCAAACCTATACACACCAATAGGAATATCTCCTTTTACAATAATGCCGTTATCATGCGCATACCTAGTAGCCGACTTTAATTGCAAATGCAAATGGTATTGTACATAATAGTAAAAGCTAATTTCTGAATAAGTACTAGACTTAGGGTCCGCCAATTTTTGAATAGCTAATTCATTGTATTTTGAATGTGTTGGCCAAGCATTAAAATTAACTGTACCATGCAATTCTCGTAAATAAGAAAATGCGCTATAAGAAACCAACCAGTGTGCATTGTCTTTAAAAAATTCAGTGAAACTAGCCGAGGCCAATTCATGTTTACCATTTTTATCAAACAAGGTCCTTAAAACCTTCCACTTTAGTTTCATCACTGCTTCATAATCGACTGCCTCTAATGCATTTAATTTTTCTTTTTCAAGAATATAAGATTCAATTAAACTTTCTTGCTTCGGCAATATCATTTCATCTATTCTTATTAGTAGTGGGTGTAGTGCAAATGCCGATATAGCAGCATAAGGATAAGAATCCATCCAAGTATGGGTAGCTGTTGCATCGTTTACAGGTAGTAGCTGAATTAATTTAAGCCCAATTTTTTTTGACCAGTCTACTAGTAATTTAATATCTGAAAATTCACCTACACCACAACCTTCATTCGATCTTAAGGAGAATACAGGAATAGCTACCCCAGCTCCTTTCCACTCTGTACTATTCAAGGCGGCAAAACCATCATTACAAATAACTAATTTATTTTTACTAGCAGGTTCATAAACAACTCTATTATTGCCCAATTCATAACTTATAAATAATTTCTTTTTGTGATCATAAACTCCATATTTATAAATTAAGGGAAAAGAAGTTTCCTTTAAATCCAAGGCTAATTCAAAATAAACAGCATCTTTATAATCAGCATCCTTAATTTTTGTTAGGGGTAAGCTTTTTTCAATATCCCAATTACCCAATACTGCTGACTCCCCAATCATACATAAGGTTTGTCCTTTTTTTAATAAAGGTGCCTTTACCTTAAATAAATGCGTTTTTGTTTTGGTTATTTTTTTAGCAAGCGCCGATTCTAGTTTGTCTTTTAATAAAGTAGAAGTAAAGGGCTCTGTATAAAATACATTTTCAATTTGACCTGCAAAATTCCAAGTATCTATTAAAACCAACTCATCATTTGTGAAAGAGGCTAAGTCAAGCATTTTATCAT
>CAITGN010000025.1:0-1640 GCA_903891965.1 uncultured Bacteroidota bacterium | reverse complement strand
GCGCCATCAAATTCTTCAATAGCAGTACCATCCGATTTTAATGTAAAAAATGAATCATGCTTTTCTGCAGTAGTTCCTGTTAAAGGTTGGAACCAATGGGTAAAGTGTGTAACGCCTTTGGCTTCTGCCCAAGCACGAATACCTGTAGCAATTTGTCCTGCAACATTTCTTTCAATTTTTTTAGAACCTTTAATACTGTTCACTAAACTTTTATAAGCTTCATCACTCAAATATTCTCTAGCAGTTTTTACATTGAAAACGCTTTCACCAAAAATGGCGGTAATTTTTTGAGAATGAACTTCTGGGTTATTTGAGCGGTCATGACTTACATGGTTGACGGCATCGAATCTTAAAGACATATGTAAATTATTTTAATATTAAATAATGAGCCAAAGTTATGGGGTTTTCGTATTTTAAGAGTGAGAATCATCTATAAATGCATAAAATGTGTATAAAATATAAATATTAAATTATTAAATTATATGTTTTACTTATACAAACTATTGATAATCATAATCATTCATTTTATAACTACTAACAACAAAGCGTTTGAATGTTGGTAAATCCATGATAGCTTAAGTCTATGGTTTTGTACCTTCGCGTCATCTATAAAGAATAAGAAAACACTAATGGAAATTACCGTCAAAACCGCCCAGCAATTAAGATTAACGCCTGAAGAATTTGAAAGTATAAAAACGAAACTAGGACGCACGCCTAATTTCACAGAGCTATGTGCTTTTAGTGGAATGTGGTCAGAGCATTGTAGTTATAAAAATTCTATCAAGTGGTTAAAAACTTTACCTCGTGATGGAGGTAGAATGTTGGTAGCAGCTGGTGAAGAAAATGCGGGCTTAATGGATATTGGAAATGATTACGGTGTCGTATTTAAAATAGAATCGCATAACCACCCAAGTGCATTGGAACCTTTTCAAGGTGCGGCTACAGGTGTAGGTGGAATTCAAAGAGATATTTTTACCATGGGTGCAAGGCCTATTGCTTCATTGAATAGTTTGCGTTTTGGAAAATTAGAAGATAAAAAAACACAACGTTTATTAGCAGGTGTTGTGCATGGTATTGGACATTATGGAAACTGTTTTGGTGTGCCTACAGTAGGTGGTGAATTATATTTTGAAGAGTGTTATCATACCAACCCATTAGTGAATGCAATGAGTGTGGGAATTGTAAAAGCTGGTAAAACAGTTAGTGCCATTGCATTAGGTAAAGGCAATCCAGTATTTTTTGTTGGCAGTGCCACAGGTAAAGATGGTATTGGTGGTGCAAGTTTTGCATCTGCAGAAATTACAGCGGATAGTGTAGAAGAATTACCAGCAGTGCAAGTGGGCGATCCTTTTCAAGAGAAAAAATTATTAGAAGCTTGTTTAGAAGTAATTGAAACAGGTGGAGTAGTAGGTATGCAAGATATGGGTGCAGCAGGCATTATATGTTCTACTGCAGAGATGAGTGCAAAAGGTCAAGTAGGTATGCGCATTGACTTAGATAAAGTTCCTACGCGTCAACTAAATATGAAGGCTTGGGAATTATTATTAAGTGAGAGCCAAGAAAGAATGTTGATGGTGGTTGAAAAAGGAAAAGAAGCACAAGTATTAGCAGTTTTTGAAAAATGGGATTTGTCTTGTTCT
>CAITGN010000024.1:0-5357 GCA_903891965.1 uncultured Bacteroidota bacterium | reverse complement strand
TGTACCTCCTAATAGAAAAGGTTTAATAGCCCCACAAGATTCTGCAGCTTTAATGGATTTTAGAAAAGTAAGAGAGGCTGCCTTTAAAACAAACTTATTAAAAAACGCAATTACTAAGAATAATAAAAATGAAATAGATATTTCTGTAGGAACACCCGTTACCATTAATTCTATTCAACTACAAGAGCAAATTAAATTTGGCCAAAGAGTAATACGCTTTGAAATATATGCAGGAGATAAAGAGCAGGACTTGAAAAAAATTGCATCGAGTACAACCATTGGTAGAAAGAAAATTATTCAATTTCCTTCTGTCACTGCCAAATACTTCAAAGTGAAAATTACAGAAACAAAAGCGAGCCCGGTGATGGGCGCTGTGACGGGGTATTTAATAGGTAATTAAAGAAGCTAGAATAAGGAAGTTGAAAAAATATTATATAAAAATCGCAGTTTAATTTAACTTGCATCAAAATTCAATTATGTCTACACCTGCACAAGTTGGTATAATAATGGGAAGTGATAGTGATTTACCTATCATGCAGGCAGCTGCTGATACTTTAAAAACTTTCAATATTCCTTTTGAATTAACAGTGGTATCTGCACATCGCACCCCCGATAGAATGGTGGAATATGCAAAAACTGCACGTAAAAGAGGCTTACAAGTAATTATTGCAGGTGCTGGTGGCGCTGCCCATTTACCAGGCATGGTGGCCGCCCTAACTAGTTTACCTGTAATTGGCGTTCCTATAAAATCAACTAATTCAGCAGAAGGCTGGGACAGTATTTTATCTATTTTACAAATGCCAGGCGGTGTACCTGTTGCCACCGTTGCTTTAAATGGTGCTAAGAACGCGGGCTTATTAGCTGCACAAATTATAGGATCTACCAATGCTCAAATTGGTCAAGCAATGGATGACTATAAATTAAATTTAGAATCGGAAGTAATGACCAAGGTAGAGAATTTGAAAGGAACTTGGAATAACGAGTTTGATAAGAAATAATTTTCAAATCTAGTTTCTTTATCAATAGTATCTTAAAATTAAGATTAGTTCAAACTTTAGAACTTAGTTTTCTAATCCTTGCTAATAGTAATTATTGTAAAGCTAGGGTTCAAAGTAGTTGAATGTTGCATTATAGCTTCCACCCAATCCCATCCGTAGTCTCCTACCCACTCTGCAAAGTTTTCTACTCTTTCTTGCAAACTATTTTTAGGAAATAAAGAACCTTTAATAGCTTGAATGCGGTCTATAGATATTTTTTGTTTTCTTTTTTCAGCGCGAATCATTTTCTTTTCAAGTAAGGCCAATTTCTTTTGCGCTTGAATAGATAAATTTTTAGCATGATCGCCTAAAGAAGTATCAATTTTTATAACATCTTGCTGAATAGACTCATATAATTCATTGAGTGATGCGATATGATTGGTTAGTGCTAAATTTTCCTTCGTTTGACTTTTAATGTATTCTAATTCTAATTCCAATACAGGCTTAAATAAATGTTCTAAGGTGAAGCCTAGGTTATTCCAATTTGTGGTTTGCTTTTCATTCATAAACATAAATGAATTACGCAATTGCAAAATTGGATAATGCACTTTCACTTCATTAAATACATTTTTAAGCTCCATCCAATAAGCTAGTTCTCCTCCTCCGCCAATAAAGGCTACACCTGGAAGAATTGTTTCTTGGTAAACCCCTCTTAAAATTACATTGGGGCTAAATCTTTCAGGATTTGCATGTAATTCTTTAACAATCTCTTCCTCTGTGAAACGAATATCGGTATCTACTACAATATAAGCTGCCTCTTTTTTTTCAATTCTATTTCTTGTATTCTCTTTTAAATAAAATAAATTCAAATCACGGCCATCGGACTGTACATGATAAGTACTTGCTAATTTTTCTTTAGTAGCCCCTATAGCTTTTTGAGAAAACCCTGTTCTTAATTCCTTTTCCATTACATCAATGAAAAGCGATTTCAATTTCGCATCATCGGGCTGAATAACTACAAGGCCATATTGTCCAAAATAGGCATGCACTAGTGCTAAAGTAGCTTCTGATATAGTCTTGCCCTTTTGATAAGCTTGTTTTAAAACCTCCAAAGCCTCTTTACCCAATGGCTTTACAGACCAATAACCTTCTAGGTTTTGTAATAATTGAATGAGCTCGTCATCTACCTTCATTCTTCCTATAGCCCCTTTCTGCTTTGTATTCCACAGGTAAGCCTGTCCTGCTAAAGTATAAGAACCTACTTCTTGTAAGTCGGCATCCTCAGATCCCATATAATAAACTGGTACAAAATTATTTGTAGGAAATTGTTTTTTAAGCTCGGCTGCTAATTGAATAGCATGAATTATTTTATAAATAAAATAAAGAGGGCCGGTGAAAATATTAGGCTGATGCGCAGTAGTGACAGTGAAAGTATTTTCTTTCAATAATAAGCTCAGATTATCGTTAACTAATGTAAAAGCCTCTTTAGTATTTAGCGAATTATTTAGCGCATTATTATTTAGGCCTTTATTATTTAGACTTTTATTATTTAGCGAAATAGAATCATTAATATCTTTTTCTAATTGAGTATACTGATTTTGCAAAACCTCCACCAATACTTTTCTATTCGTAGGAAAAGAAGTTCTTTGCTTAATTGCTTTTTTATACCCGTCTATAGTTGCACTATATTCAACAAAACTTTGCGCTGTCCCTTTAGCCTCCATATAATCATTCACCAAATTGCTGAACAATCCAGTGGCACGATAGGGTATTTGAGTAGCGTTAAATTTCATTAATGATCAAATCTTTCTGGATTATAAAAGCGAATGTCAATGCTGGTTGGTTTTTCATCTATAATTTCTGAAACTAATTTACCCGTGCCAGCTCCTAAACTTAATCCCACCATGGAATGTCCGGTAGCCATTACTAAATTGTTCCATTTTTTAGTTCTACCAAGATAAGGTAATCCATCGGCAGAACAAGGGCGGTAACCATACCAAACCTTGTCCATCGTTGGAACAGGTATATCGAATTCAGGAAAATACCTCTTAACAGCTTTTAAAATACCCACTACTCTATTAATTCTTGGCGCAGCATTGGTGGTAGTAATTTCCATGGTTCCTCCAAAGCGCATTTTATTGGTATCCATAGGTGTGATAGCCACACGCCCTTCAATAAATACAGCGGGGTAATTGGTTCTATAAGGGGTGTCTTCTAAAGTAATTGAATAACCACGGCCTGGCATTAATGGTAAATTAATATCTAACTGCTCTGCTAACTCTCTACTCCATGAACCAGTTGCCATCACCACTGCATCGGCCTTATATTTATTCGTATTTGTTATAACTGAATTTATTTTTCCGCCACCCTTTTCAAAATTAACAACCGCTTCATTCATTTTAAATTGAACACCCTTGCTTTTTAAATCATCAATTAATTGATGCATTAATTTAGCAGGATACAAATGCCCATCACATGCAAAGTAAATGGCGCCCATTGCATTTAATTTATGATTAGGCTCCATGGCAAATAATTCTTGTTGATTTAACAACTTGGTATCGGTTAAGCCTAATTCATGTGCTCTATGTACTAAATGTCTAGAATGCTCTGCTGCTTTTTCTGTTTGAAATATTTCAAGCAAGCCTTTATGTTCATAAGCGAATTTAAATTGAGGCAAGGCCTCCCACTGCTTATACCAATGTTTACTTAAAAATGCAAAATCTCTTAATGGAATAGCAGCACGCTCCACTTTTTCAGGAGTGGCTTCTTTCATAAACTGCAATCCCCATTTAATTAAACTTAAACTTAGTCTTGGCTTTACATAAAAAGGACTTTCTGAATTCAGCATCCATTTAAATCCTTGTTTCACTATGCCTGGTGTAGCTAAAGGTGTAAAATGGCTTGGACAAACATAACCCGCATTACCATAAGAACAGTTTTGCGTCATATCTGTTTGATCGATGATCGTAACTTTATGTCCTGCCTCTTGTAAAAAGTAAGCACTGCTTAGTCCTACGATACCTCCTCCAATAACAACTACTTCCATAGAATAAATTAAAGCACAAATTTCGTAAAAATTGCGCTTATAACGCACTAAAAAGGGATGGAATTTATAGAATTACTGAGATTAAACCACTTGAAAACCAGCAGCATAGGGATCGTCGGCGCTGTCAATGGATATAGTATTAAATCCGTATATCTTGGCCCAGCCTTCAATGGAGGGAATAATGGCTTGCTTATCGCCAATGGTGGTGGTAGATTCTACTTTCCCAGTAAATACAGAGCCTATTATGCTTTCATGTAAAAAAGGAACTCCTTGCTTTAATTTACCCTTTGCATGCCAGTGTGCAAGTCTTGCTGAAGTACCCGTTCCGCAAGGCGACCTATCAATAGCCTTGTCTCCATAAAATACTGCATTGCGTGCAGTATTCTTTGGATCTATAACCTTGCCAGTCCATAATATATGTGAGCAACCATTAATGGTGGGGTCTAATGGATGAACAAATTTATTCGATTCATTAATGCGCTTTCTTAATACACTACTCCAAGCAATTAATTGCCCAGCCGTATAATTTTCAATGCCTTTGAAATTTTCTTGCACTTCTACAATGGCATAATAATTTCCACCATAACATACATCTATAGTTAGCATGCCTAAATCGGGGCAATCTACTTGAATATTTTCAGCAGCCATAAAAGAAGCTACATTGGTAAGTTTCACAGAACTTACTTTTTTACCTTTCATGGTATATTCTATTTGCACCAAGCCTGCTGGAGCTTCCATACGAATTTTACCAGGAACCTTTGGTTGAATTAAACCCGCTTCAATAGCAACTGTAATTGTTCCAATAGTGCCATGTCCGCACATTGGCAAACACCCACTGGTTTCTATAAATAAAACAGCGACATCATTTTCAGGATCATGGGGTGGATATAAAATACTTCCACTCATCATATCATGCCCACGTGGTTCAAACATTAAACCCTTTCTTATCCAATCAAATTCTTTTAAAAAATGTTGACGCTTCTCACTCATGGTATTTCCCTCTAATGCAGGGCCACCATTTACCACCACCCTTACTGGATTACCACAGGTATGTGCATCAATGCATTGAAAAACGGAACCCCCTAATTCATAGGATCCAAAATGATTAACAGTAATAGGTTTTGTTGCAGCCATGAGATAAAATTAATACATTTGAGTACGCGATGCTTATTTCCTATACCAAATTTATTTAATATGGAAACTTACGGTAAAATTTTATTGATTGCCATGCCTGCCTTCTTATTCTTGGTTTTATTTGAAAAGTGGTATGGATGGAAAAAAGGCTTTGAAACAGTCAATACCTTGGACATGATTTCTAGCTTAAGCTCGGGGGT
>CAITGN010000023.1:0-5029 GCA_903891965.1 uncultured Bacteroidota bacterium | reverse complement strand
CCTTGGTTTGGTATTTTTTCCCCATTGCAGCTTTAATTATATTTATTCTTATTACGGCTTATCATTTTGGAGAAATGGATTGGCTAGGCAAATCTGAAAACTTTATTCATAAATTAGCCTACTCCATTATTGGACTATTATGGATATTATTACTGCTTTCTAAGAATATTCATTTTGCCTTACAAATTTTTATTAGAATGGAACGCTCTGCTTTTAATGAAAGTCAATGGGTGGGGCTAGCTAATAAAATTTATCCCATCACACTTATTGGGATAGCTGCTATTTATTTTATATTATTCTTTTTCAAAGCGCAGTTCTTCTCCAAAAATAAATATTACTATTATTTAATTTTACAACAAGCTATACTTATTAGTTTTGCGCTTTATATGCCACTATGGCTTTGTTTTGCCTTTTACTTTGGTTTCTGGCACTCTTTATTATCATTCGATAAAATAAGAATCACATTTAGTATGCCCAATGATTTTAATGGCTGGAAGAATCTGCTTATTAAAGCAGCTCCCTTTTCCATCATGGCCTGGTTCGGTTTTGTGTATATTACTTTTTTAACACTGAATAGTAAAGATGCTTCAGGTATTTTTACACTGCTATTTATTAGCTTATCTGTATTAGCGCTTCCGCATTTACAGATATTTACAAAAATTAAGTTGAAAGAAGACTAATAGTAAATCAGCTCCTTTTTTAAAAATACTGTCGAATACCCTTAATGTTAATTATTTGATAATGTAGATTGTTTTTCACAAATAATTATAGCCTGTAGTTTTATCAAAATTAAAATCATGAATAAAATCGCATGCATGTTTGTGGCTCTAGTATTATTTTTTTCTAATAATACATTTGCCCAAAATACTTCAAACAAAAAAATTATAGTAATTACCACTGATGGTTTTCGTTGGCAAGAAGTATTCAAGGGCCTAGACAAAGATATTTTAAAGTTCAAGCCTTATCAAAATGGAGATAGTGCAAAAACTGCACAAAATTTTGGTGGTGCAACTTTCGAGGAAAGTAGAAAAAAATTATTACCCTTTATCTGGACTACGGTTGCAGAAAAAGGACAAATTCATGGAAATAGAAATATTGGAAGTTTGGTAGACAATGCAAATCCTTATTGGTTTTCATATCCTGGCTACAGTGAAATTTTAACAGGACAGGTGGATACAGCTGTAAATTCAAATGAATACGCACCTAATCCAAATACAAATTTCTTCGAATACTTGAATACATTACCTTTTTACAAAGGCAAGGTTATTGCTTTTGGTGCATGGGATGCTTTCAAAAGAATTTTAAATGAAAAAAGAGCTGGTTTTCCCGTAATCAATGGAAATCATGTTGACGACTTTCTTTTAAAAGATCCTCAATTTAAAATGGCTGCAAATTTAATAAAAGATACTTACCAACCATTTGGAGAAGAGGCTTTAGACGGTATCACACACTACATGGCTTTGAGTTACTTAAAAACCTATAAGCCAAATGCAATGTATATATCATATGGAGATACAGATGAGTTATCTCATGCTGGTAACTATCCTGAATATTTAAAAGCAGCTCACCGCTTTGATAATTATATAAAAGCTGTTTATGATTTTGTAAATACCGACCCTAGTTACAAGAACAATACGATCATTTTAATAACTACAGATCATGGTAGAGGAGATAAAATTAAAACACAGTGGACAAGCCATGGTCAAAAAATTTATGATGCACATGAAATTTGGTATGCTATGATTGGTGCTGGTGTTAAACCAATGGGAGAGGTTAAATCAAATGAACAAGTTTACCAAAAAGAACTTATACATAAGGTAGCTGAAATCGCTAATTTGAATTTCAAATCTACAAAAGACTAGAACACATTAAGCTTAGTATAAACTAAGCTTAACATAAGCTAAGAAAAGAAAGACCTATTTATGCTAGTAAATCATTTTTACTAGTATAAATAGGTTTAATTATGTAAGTACTAGATTGAAATATAGGAGCTAGAGAAATGTAACAGCAAAGTTAGTATTAGAAACTAACACCAAATTGTAATCCAATACCCACAGATGCTGGTACATTATTTCCAAACCTAGCTGGAATAGGAACTGATACCCAATAACTATTCATTTTAGTTTTATAAAATACTTTATTAAAAACAAAAACAGTACCATAACGACCGCTTGTTTCAAAAGCTAATCTTGTGAGAAAATTAAATCCATTCGGGTATCTAAATATTAAACCCGGCTGTATAGATAAATTACTTTCTTTTGTAACACCCTTGCTAGAATTTATAGTAGGTACAATTTCTATACTATAAGCCAGTTTATCTGACTTAATTAAGTTAATACCCATGGGAAATCCAACGGTATAAGAATGATCGAAATTATAGGCTGGTAAATTTGATGATAAGGTTACTATGGGATGAACCACGCTAAAATAGGCTGCTACCTTTGGGTATTCATTTGGCTTTTGAGCTTTGGAGCTAATTTGTAGACTTAAAAAAATGATTAGGAATAAATACTTATTTTTCATAAAAATATTTGTAATTGAAATTATGAATGTGAAATTATATAATGTTAGATAATTTCAATGTTTTATAACTAAATATTATTTTTTAAATTTTTATTTTTTATTTTTCTCCTTTTTTACCAGCTCCTTATTTACGGCAGTTTTTATTTTATTAAATAGGGCAGTATTTTCATAAACCCCATCAAATAAATAAGAACGGTATCCATAACTAAATACAGGCACTGGAATACCCGTATGATCGTTAGTGGCAAATTGAGCACTTAGGCTTTGGTTTTTATAATCTCCATCATGAAGGGTGAGTCCTCCGGTTTCGTGGTCCCCAGTAATAATAACAAGTGTACCCTTGTTTTCATCTGCATATTGAATTGCTTTTCCAATTAATTTATCAAAATCAATTAGTTCTTTTACTACATATTCAATATTGTTAGCATGGCCTCCGTAATCAATCTGTGCAGCTTCTATCATCATAAAAAATTGCTTGCTTTTATTTAATGCAAGCGACTTCGTCATATTTTGAAATGATTGGCTCAACCAGTTTCCTCTTCCTTCTTGCATCGATAAGCCTGCTACCTGGTCAATCACCAAAGTTTTTTTAAGACTAGGTTGGTTCAAGGCATTTATAGAATGCGTAATAGTATAATTAGGTAGTAAGCTATCTAAAATTTGGTTATTTAAAACGGCATTTTGCTTTTTTTGAAGTATGCTAATTTTATTTATTTTATCATTGCCCGCCCCTGCTACTATTTGAATATTTGAATATTTTAGTTGTTGAATTATCTCAATGGAGCTGTCTCTATCTTGTATATGCGCATAAAAGGCAGCTGGTGTTGCATCTGATACATCTCCACTGCTAGCAATTCCAATACTAAAGTTTTTATCTACTAAATAATTAGTTAATAAATTTAATTTTTGACCAGCCGGGCTTAGCCCTAAATGTCTATTCTCCATTTTTTCACCAGTGGCTATTGAACTAGCGCCTGGTGCAGAATCGGTTACATAATTATCGGCAGAGCTTGTTTTAGATAAGCCAATATGTTTTAAATTAAAAGTGGTAAGTGCGCCTCCATTCGCCGTATAGCCAGCATACCATTGTGGTAAACTGCATCCATCACCTATTAATAAAATAATTTTAGTTACAGGTTGGTCTACACCGTCATTTATAAACTTGGGTAAATATATTTCTTGTTTTTTGGTAAGCGTCACATGGGTATTTCCCCAATTTTTTAAAAAATTGCCTAATGCTTCTATATGATCTGTGTTAATATAGTCTATCTGCATTTTAATAAACTGTTGCCAAGCGTTTAAATAGTCTGGGCTAGCCCAGAATCTAATTTTTTTACCTTTTTGATGGGTGCTGCTAATGATGGAATCCATTTTTTCATGATCTGCCTTTACCATAATGCCCTTGCCATTCCATTTCGAATAGCTTGTAAAATCGGCACTGAATAAACCAATTCTAGAAAGTTCGTTACTTGTATAATTTCTATCTAGGTCCCCATCAAAATAAATATAGCTTGGATAAGATTCAAATTCATTGGGCTTTGGCCTGTTACCTGTAATAACTATTTTAATTTTATTTGCATTCGTAATAGAAGTATAATTATTAAGTACCTCCACTAATTTATTGAGTGTTCTGTAGGGGTCGGTCTTAATATCTATAAGTAATTGCAAAGGCAGGCTTGTGTCAGCATAGGGAAAACCATGGTTTGCCTCTAGTTTATTTTTTATGGGGTGCAGGTACCAGTCTTGAAGGGTTCTTTTTTTTTGAATATCCGCAAAAGTATGACCCACAAATAAACTATCATGGTAGTAAAATATATCGGCTTCTATAGAACCAAACCCTTGTCCGTAGGCTGTAAAAAAGGGAATAGGATTTTCATAATCGTTATGGGAATGGGCATTAGAAACCGTGTAAGCTTGGCTAAATCCAGCTTTAAAAAATATAATAGTAAAAAGGGAAGTAAATATTAATGCAATGCGTTTAATTTTTTTCATGCTATGGCTTTAGTATATTTTAAATGTGTTTGATTAAAACCTATTTTTTTATAAAAATCATGTGTTTGTATTCTTTTATTTTGCGCTGTTACTTCAAAAGAAGTGCAATTTAATACTATTAGCTCTTGCTCTACAAATTTTACTAATGCTTGCCCAACCCCTTCTGCTCTATTTTCTTGTCTAACAAAAAGCTCTTGAATTTCTGCCACTTTACAACAATGATGTAAGAGGTATTGAATATGGCAGCTTATAAAGCCTAAAGCTACACCTTGATGGCTTTCCGCTAGGTAATACAATACATTTTCATCTTTCATATTATGATTAAATATTTTTACAAACGCATTGATATTGAATGAAAAATCTTCTAACAAACAAACTTGTTCATATACAGTTAACATATCATTTTGTTCCACTTTTCTAATAATCATACTCGTTTTATTTTTCAGTTATTATGAAATTATAAAGTCAATATTACTCCAATATTAACTTTATTATAAAATACTATAAATATTAT
>CAITGN010000022.1:0-14740 GCA_903891965.1 uncultured Bacteroidota bacterium | reverse complement strand
GTGAGGTTGCCAATGAGCAAACCATTCAGTTTGAAAAGGGCCCAGGTCAAAGAATTTTCATGCGTGTAGTCACCTTAATTAATAGGGCCGATTCTACCCAAACCATTGCTAAAGCGGTTAAAAACTCTAATCTAGACCCCATTGTAGCTGCCTTTGATATTAAAGCCTACGGCAAGGACTCTACTAGCTCAGTGATAGAGGTGACCGATTTTTTTAAAGGCGATAACCAAGCAGTTAGCTTGAATAGTTCAGCAAAAAGAACCTTTAGCCTATCTGGACTGGCTTCTGACAGATCCTATATTGAAAGCATTAAAACCTACCCAACCAATATTGAAGTAAGGACAGTCAAAACCTATTCTGCAAGTGCTGGAGGGGCTGGACCATCAGTTGGACCTAGTGGACCTGGTATTCCCGCTGCTCAAAATGCAGGGGCGGTAACCTTAGAATTGAACACTTCTATATTATTACTTCCAAAAGTTCCTATGAATAGACGCTTGTTTGATTCAAGAGTAGGTTTTTTCGCAGATAATTTTACTGTTTACTCAGATGATCAACAAAAAGTAGATGAACAAACTTTTGCTGTTAGATATAAATTAGAGCCTAAGCCAGAAGATATGGAGAAGTATAAGCAAGGCATATTAGTAGAGCCTGCAAAACCTATTATCTATTATATCGACCCTGCAACTCCTAAGAAATGGGTAGCTGGTTTAATTCAAGGCGTAAATGATTGGAATGTTGCTTTTGAAAAAGCAGGTTGGAAAAATGCTATTCAAGGAAAAGAGTGGCCCAATGATAGTACCATGAGTTTAGAAGATGCACGCTATTCAGTCATTCGCTACTTTGCTTCTGATATTGAAAATGCATACGGACCTCAAGTACATGATCCAAGAAGTGGTGAAATTTTAGAAAGTCATATTGGTTGGTATCATAATATTATGAAACTACAACACGATTGGTATATGATTCAAACAGCTGCTGTCGACCCTAATGCTAGAAAAATGATAATAGACGATAGCTTAATGGTTAAATTAATTCGCATGGTAGCTTCTCACGAAGTAGGTCATACACTTGGCCTTAGACATAATATGGGTAGTAGTAGTAAAACGCCGGTGGAGAAATTAAGAGATAAAGAATGGATAGCTAAAAATGGACATACCGCCTCTATTATGGATTATGCACGCTTTAATTATGTTGCACAACCAGAAGATAGTATTTCACAAGATGCATTATTTCCACATGTAGGTGCTTACGATAAATGGGCCATACAATGGGGCTATACCTATACTGGACTGAGTGATGTTGAAGCGGATAAAAAACTAAATAATAAATGGATTGTAGAGAATCTAAAAAACAATCCTCGTTTATGGTTTGGTGGAGAAGGCTTTGGAAACGACCCACGCGCACAATCAGAAGACTTAAGTGATAATGCAGTCGTGGCTAGTGAATACGGTATCAAAAACTTAAAAAGAATTCTTGTAAACTTACCTACTTGGACCAAAGAAGAAGGTGATAAATACGAGAACTTAAGTGATATGTATTTGCAATTAGTCATACAGTTTAACAGATACATGGGTCATGTGACTAGAAATATTGGCGGCGTAAATGAAACATTCAAAAGTGTAGAAGAGCAAGGAGATGTGTATACAGCTACTCCAGTAGCCATGCAAAAAGCAGCGATGAATTTTTTACAATCACAATTATTTACCACCCCTAAATGGTTATTAGATTATTCTATTTTAAATAAAATAAACAACCCGGCTGCGAATGAGCGTATTCAAAGTATTCAAACCAATACTTTAAAAAGCTTACTCGATAAAGGACGCTTATTAAGACTCAATACTTCTTACACGCGTTTTGGTAATGCCACTTATGCATTACATGATATGATGGAAGATACTAGAAAAGGATTGTTTAGTGAATTGACTTCTCAAAAGCCAACAGATGTATTTAGAAGAAATTTACAAAAGACTTATGTGAGTCAATTAGAAGATTTAATCAACCCTCCTGCAATGAGCATAAGCGCCCCAAGCCCTTTTAGAGCAGCGCCTGTTGATATTGAAAATACAGATGTGGTGTCTGAAGCAAAAGCACAGTTGAAAAAATTAGCTGCGAACTTAAAAGCAAGTTCAAGTGTCGATGCCGCTACGCAAAGTCACTATGCCGATTTACAAGACAGAATTAAAAAAGCATTAGACCCTAAATAAATAAGTCATACAAAACAAAAAAGCCCTCCCAGATAATCGGGGAGGGCTTTTTTATACTTTAAAGAAAATAAAGGGTCAGCAATATTTTAAAAAAACTATTCGTACCTAAGTGCATCTATTGGATTTAATGCAGAAGCTTTCATGGCTGGATAAATACCCGCAACTAAACCCACCACTGTACAAATGACAATACCTATTATTACCCAGATCCAAGGCACCACAAATCCTGTACCTAAAACAAGGCTAAATATATTGCCCACCAGCACGCCTAAAATAATTCCAAAAATGGCACCTAAAATACTAATCAAAATACTTTCAAATAAAAATTGACGACGCACATCTTTTCTTTTACCACCAATGGCTTTAATCAATCCCACTTCTCTTGTTCTTTCACTCACCGCTACTAGCATAATATTCATAAGACCAATCGCTGCACCAATTAAAGTAATCATACCAATAGCCCCTGCAGCGCCACTAATGCCTGCTAAAAAGCCAATAAACATAGAAGCAAATTTATCACTCTTATCAATCACAAAATTATCGGACTCAGAAGGAATTAATCTTCTTGCTTTTCTCATTTGATCGGTAGTCTCATCAATGGCTGGCTCCAATTCTGTCACATTATTAACCATCACCCCTAATGCATAAGATGCACTTCCTTGGTACTGTCTTACATTTTTTAAAGAAGAAATAACCACATCGTCTTGACGCATCATGGCACTAGACCCTTTTGATTTTAATAAACCAATCACCCGGTAGGGTTTGCCTTGTAATAAAATAACTTTATCTAAACATTTTTCTGGCCTACCTGGAAATAATTTAGCAGCCACATTCGATCCTATCACACAAACATTACGACCAGTAGTTAAGTCTACATTATTAAAATTTCTTCCTTGTGTTAATGAATAACCATTTACGGCAAGGTAGTTCTCATCTCCACCCATTAAAGAAATTTGTGGATTGGTTTTTCTATTTTTATAATGTAGTTCATTGTTTCCGCCCATTCTTCTAGAAATACTCACAACCGCTCTATTAAATCCAAAGTGGTCTTTAAAATAAGTCGCTTCCTCGATTTTAATAGGCTTATCTAAATTCGATTTTTTTTCTTTTACCCCTCTTTTAGATTTAGAAAACCCATCCCCATCATTATTCGGTCCGCCCATTCTTGCATTCATTTCTTTATACCTTACCACAAAGGCATTGGCCCCCATAAAAGAGAAGTTCTCTTTTAAACTTTGATTCATGGCAGAAATAGCGGTGATAATACCAATAAGTGCCATAATACCAAAGGCAATAATAGCTACCGTAATACTAGTTCTAAGTTTATTACTTTTTACAGTGCGCCAAGCGAGTACGAAAGAATCCTGAATAGTCATTATACTATGTTTATGAAACCTAAAGGTAGCATAGATTCCACAATATGGCCTTATTGGGCCTTATAAAATGAGGAACGGCTAAAAGTATAGATAATTGAATACTAATGAAGGGAATACGCCTAGGATGAGTAGCAGAATGGCCATTACCAAAAGCGTATAAGTATATTTCTTAGGCACTTCATACATATTCGGCTCTCCCGTTACAAAATACATGGCTTGCACTAATTTGAAATAATAGTAAACACTTATAGCTGCAAATAATATTGCTATAATAATTAACCAAAGACCAGACCCTGCTGCGTAAAGCGCATTTAGCATATAATATTTAGCAAAGAAACCTCCTGTAAGGGGAATACCTGCAAGTGAGAATAAAAATATAGTAGTTACAAAGGCAAGTAGTGGATTGGACTTAGCTAAACCATGAAAGGCTTCAAAACTATTTTCTTTCATTTTAATTAAGACCCCAAACACACCCATCGTAGCTAATGAATAAACAACGGCGTATAAAATAATGCCCTCATTGGCAAAACTTGATTTACCATACAAAGCAAATAACATAAATCCTGCCTGTGCGATACTTGAATAAGCCAGCATTCTTTTGACACTTCTTTGAAAAACAGCCACAATATTACCTACTAATAAAGTGGCAATAATAACAAAGCTTAAAATAAGTTCCCAAGAATGTCCTAATGCTTTTGCTTGGCTATTAAATATGGTAATGAATGCGATAAACCCAGCTGCTTTCACAATGGTAGCCATAAAAGAAGTGAACACAGTAGGTGCTCCATCATATACATCGGGTGTCCAAAAATGAAATGGTGCCGCTGATACTTTAAAGTTCATGGCTGCAAATACTAGTAATAATCCAGCCGATAAAATCATTTGCTCAGCAGGTAGACCAGTAGAGGGTTTAAGTACAGGTTCTACTAAATGAAAAGAGCCTGTGGCTCCATAAATAAAAGTAATGCCTAATAATAAAACACCTGTAGAAAAAGAGCCCATTAAAAAATATTTTAAAGCCGCTTCATTACTGAATAAGTTTTTCTTATCGGCTCCAGTTAATATATATAAAGGAATAGATAAAATTTCAATGCCAATAAACAACATTAATAAATTATCAAAAGAAGTTAAGATACTTGCACCGCATAAAATAAAGAAAAACAAAGCATAAAAATCGGCGGCCTGGTTATCAAATTTGGCAATCTCTTCTCCGTTCAACCAGATATAAATAAAAGTAAGAATGAAAAATATAGTATTCACGAATAAACCAAATCGAGTAAAGGCCAGCATGCCCTTGGTATCAAAACTAATAACGTACCAACCATTTAATTGGGCCAAATTGCTTAAGATTAAAACAAATAATCCTACTAAAGCAATGCTTTGTTGCGATTTTTGATTTTTGATGCCCCATGAACAGAACATCATGATGACACCTAAGAGCGTAGAAACAATAATTGCATTCATTACTAATTCGTTTTATTATTTGACCAATAATTCTTGTAAAGTATCGGCCGTTAAAGTAAATAAGGGTTGTGGATAGACGCCTGTTACAAACACAATAATCAATAAAATGATTAATACTGCTTGGGCTGCTTTATTAGGTGCAGGCATGGCATTTATTTTTTCACTTATCTCCCCATAGGCCACTTTTTGTACCATGTTCAAAGTATAAATGGCAGCGAGTACAATACTAATACCTGCAAAAGCAGCTATCCAAGGATTCAACATAAATAAACCATTGAACATTAAAAATTCACCCACAAAGGCATTGGTTAATGGCATGGCAATATTAGCTAAAGCAAAACCCACTAATAAAATAGCAAGTGTTGGTTGTTTTTTAGCAAGCCCTCCCATTTGTTGCATCGATCTTGTTCCTGTTTGTTGCTCCAATATATCTGCAATAATCCATAATCCTAATACATTAATACCATGCGAGAATAATTGAATCAAGGCGCCTTGAATAGCAATACCCGTATTAGTAAAAATAGCAGCGTTCATTAAACCTATATGTGCAATAGAAGAATAAGCAATTAGTCTTTTAATATCGTCTTGGCGAATAGCAATAAAAGAGGCGTATAAAATACCTACTACCGATAAAAATACAACCACATTGGTATGCGCTGCAAAAGCAACTGGAAATAAAGGAAGTAACCATCTTAAAATTCCATACAAGCCCATTTTCACCATCACAGCACTCATGACCATGGTTACCGCTGTTGGCGATTGCTCGTAGGTATCGGGCTGCCATGTATGTAAAGGAAAGATGGGCATTTTTATAGCAAAGGCTGTAAAGAATAAAGCAAAGGCAGTTATTTTTTGACCGTCTGTTAAATTCGCATGTATAAAGGATTGTATAGAAAAACTATGCGCTGCAGTATGCGCATTTACAAATAAAATACCTATGAGCATAAACAAAGAACCTAAAAAAGTATAAATGAAGAATTTAAAAGTAATGGCTATGCGCTTCTCTCCTCCCCAAATTGAACATAAAAAATAAACAGGTATTAAAGCCAATTCCCAGAAAAAATAAAATAGTAGTGCATCTCCTGCTAAAAACACACCCATCAAACCTGCTTGGGTAAATAATAAAAGCGATAAAAATATATTTTTTTGCTTGTACTGGTTATTTGCAGTTGCCATTAAAATGGCTGGTAAACTTATGGCCGTTAATAAAATTAATATTTTAGCTAGACCATCCACTTCTAAAGTAAATCGGCTATTCAAACTAGGAAGCCATGCCATATCAAAGGCCTCTACTTTATTAAAAGAAACAAAAACCGCCAATACAAGTGTTGCTAAACTTGCACCAATAGCTAAAGAGGAAGCCATTGTATCTTTTTTTACAAATAACAATACAATTGCAGTCAAAAGAGGAAGTAGCAGAAAAGAAATTAACATAATCGTTGCTTATTATTTTTGAAACAATGTATGGATGAATCGTAAAATATAAATATCATTAAACCAAATTAAAAAAAGTGTAATAATACCTAGTACCATAAATAAAATATAGTAACCCGCTTGTCCATTTTGAATAAGCCTTACTTTTCTAGCACTAAACTGAACAAGCTTACCTGTCCCATTCACAGCACCATCAATCATTTTCTTTTCAATAAATTCTTTTAGAAATAAAGCAAATTCATTCAATGGTTCAATAATGGCTTTTTGATAGAACTCGTCAATATACCATTTATTATAAAAGAACTTCCCTATAGCAGAACTAGGTTCTTCGTCGGTTTGTTTACTATAACGAGATAAAGCTATAAGTAAAGAGGTAGCTGCAATAGCTACCGACACGCCCATTAAAATCCATTCAGTAGACACAGATAAACTAGCTTCATGAGGCGTAGTTACAATGGTACTTAGTTGTTCAGTTAACCAATGATGGCCTCCCATAATATGGGGAATACCAATGGCGCCACCCACTGCACTTAGAATAGCTAATACGATTAAAGGCAAGGTCATGGCTAAAGGGCTTTCATGCAAATGCGCTTCTTGTTCATGACTACCTCTAAACTTTCCTAAAAAAGTAGTGGCATATAAACGGAACATATAAAAAGCAGTCATAGCAGCGCCTATTAATCCAAGCACCCAATAAATTTTATTTTTTTCAAAAGCAGCTGCTAGTATTTCGTCTTTAGAAAAGAAGCCACTAAAAGGAGGTACGCCTGCAATAGCAATACAACCTATTAGAAAAGTAATATGTGTAATTGGAAGTTTCGATTTCAAGCCACCCATTTTTCTAATGTCTTGCTCATGATGCATGGCATGAATTACAGAACCTGCACCTAAGAATAATAAAGCTTTGAAAAAAGCATGGGTGATCACATGAAATACTGCACCAGAATAAGCGCCAACGCCTAAGCCTAAAAACATATATCCCAACTGACTTACTGTGGAGTAAGCCAATACTTTTTTAATATCGTTTTGCTTAATAGCAATAGTGGCTGCTAATAAAGCAGTACTAATACCAATAATGGCAATAATATTTTGCGTGATTTCACTATGACTAAATAAAATATTACTTCTTGTAATCATGTAAATACCAGCGGTTACCATGGTAGCTGCATGTATTAAGGCCGATACAGGCGTAGGACCTGCCATCGCATCGGGTAACCAAGTAAATAAAGGTATTTGCGCACTCTTACCCATCGCACCCACAAATAATAATAGAGTAATGCCTGTGATATCGGCACTAGATAATTTTGCTATACTTTCAGCAGTCAAAATTTCGCTATAACTCACAGTGCCTAGTTTAGCAATTAGCCAAAAAATAGCTAATAAAAAACCTAGATCCCCAATTCGGTTCATGATAAAGGCCTTCTTCGCTGCATAATTATAATTACCATTTGAAAACCAATACCCAATTAATAAATAAGAACATAGGCCTACACCTTCCCAGCCCATGAACATAATAATATAGTTATCTCCTAAGACTAGTAATAGCATGGAGAAAATAAACAAGTTCAAATAGGCAAAATACCTAGCATAGTGCGGGGCCGATTCCTCCTGCATATAAGCAGTAGAATATAAATGTATTAAAGAGCCTACCCCTGTAATGACTAATAAAAATAAAGAAGACAATGCGTCTACTTTAAAATCGAAAGGAATTGTAAGGCTAGCTGTATGAATGAAATCAAAATAATGCACCGTCACTGCTCCATTGGTCTGTACCTGTAAAAAAGCAACTATGCTTGCTATAAAGGAAGCCACAATATAGCCAGTGGCTTTATAAGCAATGACCTTCTTGCTCCAATAATTTCTACCAAGCCCGTTGAATAAGAACCCAGCTAAAGGCCAAAGAAGAATGAATGCGATTAATATTTTCATAAGGGCCATTGACTTAGTTTTTTAATCTATTTAGGAAATTGATGTCAATAGAATGAGTATTGCGATACATCATTACTATAATGGCTAGTCCAATACTTACTTCCGCCGCAGCAACTACCATAATAAAAAATACAAATATTTGTGCATCTATACCTGCAGTAGTAGTAGGTGACATAACAGCCGCTGCTCCATAATTCATTTTAGAAAACGCCACCAATAATAAATTCACTGCATTCAGCATAAGTTCGATACACATAAAAACAATGATCGCATTGCGACGCGTTAACACACCTATTACGCCTATGCTAAATAGCGTTAAACATAAAAAGATATAATATTCTATAGGCATCTTACAAAAATTTATTTTTTACCAATGATTACAGCTCCCACCATTGCACTTAAAAAAAGTACACTACTTATTTCAAAAGGCACAACATAGTCGGTAAACAATGCCTGGCCTAATGGATGTATAAGTCCTATGCTTCCTTCTTTTAGTAAAACAGCTCTTCCCTGAAAAGAAGTATTTTGCTTTACAAGCGCAATTAATAAAGTTAAAAAACTACCTCCCGCTATCACTCCAATTAATTTAACCAATAATTGCTTTTGTGGTTCTTTGTCTTTTTTTACATTCATCAGCATAATCACAAATAAGAATAACACCATAATGGCCCCCGCATAAACTATAATATTTACAATGGCTAAAAATTGCGCATTCAATAAAATGTAATGCCCAGAGATGGCAAAAAATACTAGAATTAACCAAAGTACACTATGTATGGGATTCTTACTTATTAATACCATTATTGCACTAATAATAGCAAAGGCAGATAAAGCGTAAAATATAATTTCTAGTGTATTCATATTATTTAAGCTTCTACTCCTTTTGCTTTAGCAAGTGCAGTTGCACTATTTAAAGTATGCGGAATTAATAAATCGTTTTTATCGTAAATAAACCCTTTTCTAGTATAGTTGGCGGGTGCAAAAGTTTCGCTTAAATAAATAGCGTCTTTTGGACAAGCTTCTTCGCAAAGTCCACAGAAAATACAACGAAGCATATTAATTTCATATTTAGCGGCGTACTTTTCTTCTTTGTATAAATGCTCTTCTCCCTCTTGTCTCTCTGCTGCTTCCATAGTAATAGCTTCTGCTGGACAAGCCACCGCGCATAAACCACATGCAGTGCAATTTTCACGACCGGCTTCGTCTCTATTTAATACATGTAAGCCTCTAAACACAGGACTAAACTCCCTTTTTTGTTCAGGGTATCTTACTGTAGGTTGCTTTTTAAACATGTGACTAAAAGTGATCACCATGCCTTTAATAATATTAATCAAATACAAACGCTCCCAGAAAGTCATGGGACTGCGATTTACTGCGAATGATTTATTGGTTAATGCTTGCATGTTATATTCGTACAGTTTTTATAATTATAATTTTGATAAAATGAGTGCCCCTGTGATTAACATATTTAATAAAGCAAGTGGTATCATTTTTTTCCAACCTAAATTCATTAATTGATCATATCTAAATCTTGGAATAGTCCAACGAATCCACATAAATAAGAATACAAAAAGTACAATTTTAATAAGCAGGGTACCTACACCAATGAGGGCTGCTATATTAGGCGCCACAGTACTTTCATCAAAGAAAGGCAAATCATAACCACCAAAATACATAGATGCCATAATAGCACTACTCATAATCATATTTACATATTCCGCAAATAAATAGAAACCCAATTTCATAGAAGAATATTCTTGGTGATAGCCAAAGTTTAATTCATTCTCTGCTTCTGGTAAATCAAAAGGAGTACGATTACATTCTGCCATGGCACAAATAAAGAAAATTAAAAAACCTAATGGCTGATACACCACATTCCACCAATGTCCTGAGACTTGGTCTGCTACAATGGTTTTTAAACTAAGTGTGCCCGTTGACATTAATAAAGCTATTAAGGCAAGGCCCATGGCAATTTCATAACTAATGGCTTGAGAAGCTGCTCTTAAAGCAGACATCAAAGAAAATTTATTATTGGAAGCCCAACCTCCAATCATAATTCCATAAACACCCATACTCACTACCGCAAATACATATAATAAACCAATATTAATATCGGCAATTTGTAGTTCAATAACTCTTCCAAATAAATGTACTTCAGTGCTCCAAGGTATGACTGCGCAGGTCATCAAACTAGCAGTCATGGCTAGTCCAGGACCTAAAATAAATAACCACTTACTAGCTGCATTAGGAATAATTTCTTCTTTCATGATTAACTTCAAGCCATCTGCTAGTGGTTGCAATAAACCAAAAGGCCCTGCTCTATTCGGACCTGGTCGGTCTTGTAAAATGGCAGCCACTTTTCTTTCTCCAAAAGTGGTATATAAAGTAATCAAAAATGTGGTGAGCACAATTATGACAATCAAAATTAATTTTTCAATAATAAAGGCCCAATCAAATGCGAGTAGTGTCATACTTTATGTATTAGGCGTTTTTAGAATTATTGTTAAAACTAGTTCCATGAGAAGGACCCTCTATTTCACTTAAACGTATAGAAGGTAAGTTCACTTCGCTTTCATTATGAATATCCATTAATAAATGAGGGGCTCTGCCATCATTCACTGCTTTAAAAATTTCAGTTGGTTTTGTTGTACCAATATTGCCTGCATAATGGCCTTGTGCAATAACGGAATGTCTGCTTATCTCACGTGGCCCTTCAATAATCCAGTCGTTGGTATGTTTTTTATCAAAACGACAAGTATTACAAATCCATCCTGGCTTACCTTCTGGTGTGTCTTCAATTTCACCCCACTCGTCTTTACGCGCTGTCACTCTAAATACTTCATCTCCTCTATTCCATAAGGTTACACGACCAGAACAAGTTGGACAATCGCGGTGTGCATCCATGGGTTTTAAAAACCATACTCTATTTTTAAAACGGAATGTTTTATCGGTTAAAGCGCCCACTGGACATACATCAATTACATTGCCTATAAAATCATTGTCTAAACTCTTCTCAATATGGGTAGCAATTTCTGCATGGTCGCCTCGGTCTAAAATGCCATGCACTCTTTTATTGGTTAATTGGTCGGCGGTAAATACACAACGGTAACATAAAATACAACGCGTCATATGTAGTTGTATATGCTTACCTAAATCATGCTTTTTAAAAGTACGTCTTTGAAATTCATACCTAGTGCCTGCCTTACCATGTTCAAAACTTAAATCTTGTAAATGACATTCTCCTGCCTGATCACATATAGGACAATCTAGGGGATGATTCAACAATAAAAATTCAACCACCCCTGCTCTTGCATCAATTACTTTTTCACTGGTAATATTTTTAACCTCCATTCCATCCATTACTGTGGTTCTGCAAGAAGCGACCAACTTTGGCATGGGGCGAGGATCTTTTTCAGAACCCTTCGATACTTCCACTAAACAAGTACGGCACTTACCACCACTTCCTTCTAACTTGCTATAATAACACATAGCTGGCGGCGCCACAGCGCCTCCAATTTGACGCGCCGCTTGCAATATGGTAGTGCCCGCTGGTACTTCAATGGTAATGTTGTCTACTGTTACTTTAAATAATGTTTGTTCACTCATAGTTTTACGCAATGTTATGCAGGCACATGAATTGGGTCTGCATAGTGTTGTAAACCAAAATTACTTGTTTGTGATAATGCTCTATTGTTGATATGCCATTCAAATTCATCTCGGAAATGTCTAATAGCTGCGGCTACTGGCCAAGCGGCTGCATCTCCTAAAGGACATATGGTATTGCCTTCTATTTTTCTTTGAATGTCCCACAATAAATCTATATCGCTCATCTCTCCTTTTCCTAATTCAATTTTTTGTAATATTTTTTCCATCCATCCTGTTCCTTCTCTGCAAGGTGAACATTGTCCACAGCTTTCATGTCTGTAAAAACGCGCTAGTGTTAAAGTATTTTTAACAATACATTGGTCTTCATCTAAAATAATAAAACCACCAGAGCCCATCATTGAACCTGTTGCAAAACCGCCGTCACTTAAACTTTCATAGTTCATATAACGCGTTTCACCCTTGGCTGTTTTTAATAAAAGATTCGCAGGTAAAATAGGCACAGAAGAACCCCCTGGAATACATGCTTTTAATTTTTTGCCACCAGCAATACCTCCACAATATTCATCGCTGTAAATAAAATCTTCTACTGAAATAGTCATATCAATTTCATAGACCCCTGGCTTATTAATATTACCACAAGCAGAAATTAATTTAGTACCTGTAGAACGGCCCACGCCAATTTTTGCATATTCCTCACCGCCCAATTTTATAATGGGTACTATGGCTGCTAAAGTTTCTACATTGTTTACCACGGTTGGACGCATCCATAAACCTTGAATGGCAGGGAATGGAGGTTTGATACGAGGATTACCTCTTTTACCTTCCAATGATTCTATTAAAGCAGTTTCCTCACCACATATATAAGCACCTGCGCCACGGTGTACATGTATCATACAATCAAATCCAGTACCTAAAATATTTTTTCCTAACCAACCATTTTTAGTGGCTTCTACAATAGCATCCTCTAATATTTGAGCCACCCATGCGTATTCACCTCTTATGTATATGTAAGTATCTTTAGATCCTAAAGCATAAGAAGAAATAAGTAAGCCTTCTATTAATAAATGGGGTAAGAACTCCATTAAATATCTATCCTTGAAAGTACCGGGCTCACTTTCATCTGCATTACATACCAAGTGACGCGGCACGCCTTCTGGCTTTGCAATAAAACTCCATTTCATACCTGCAGGAAAACCAGCACCGCCTCTTCCTCGAAGTCCACTTTTCTTTACTTCTTCAACAATGGCTTCAATGGACATTTCTTTCAACGCTTTTTCTGCAGTCGCATATCCTCCCTCACGACGATAAACATCATAAGTACGAATACCTGGCACGTTCGCTTTCTCTAATAATAATTTTACACCCATTGTTTCTTCTTTATCTTTTCAAATTCCGTTTCCGAAATTTATTAATTGCTACTATTTTAATTTTGTACTACTGCTTGCATTCTATATTCAGCAATAATTGCATCTACTTTTTCCTTGGTCAAATGTTCTCTATAAATTTTACCTACTTGCATCATAGGCGCATACCCACAAGCCCCTAAGCATTCTACTAATTTCAAAGTGAAAATACCATCCTTGGTGGTTTCACCTGGTTGAATAGCTAGTTGCTTTTGTATATAAGCAATGATATTATCTGAACCGCTTACCATACATGGACCCGTTTGACAAACTTCAAATACAAATTTTCCTACTGGCTTTAAATTATACATGCTGTAAAAAGTAGCCACTTCATATACTTCAATAGGTTCAATGGCTAATAAGCCTGCTACATAATCCATGGCCTCTGTAGGCAACCAGCCTCCAAAACTATCTTGCGCTAAATGCAATACTGGAAGCAGTGCACTTTTTTGTTTCCCTTCTGGATAACGAGCTACCAAGCGTTTAAACTCGGTCATTTGTTCGTTATTAAATTGAAGACTCATATACAAATTTCATTTTTCTCAATAATTATTTTCTACGCATCCAACTCGCCTGCGATCAAATTCAAACTACTCATGGTGACCACCGCATCACTTAACATGCCTCCTTTAATCAATTCTTCAAAGGCTTGGTAATAAATAAAGCAAGGTCTTCTAAAATGTAATCTGAATGGAGTACGTCCACCATCGCTAATTAAATAAAAACCTAATTCTCCATTACCCCCTTCTACTGCACTATATATTTGACCCTTTGGTAAATCAATCTCTCCCATGATTATTTTAAAATGCCAAATAAGTGCTTCCATCTTGGTATACACATCTTCTTTCTTCGGCAAATAGTATTCAGGCACATCGGCATGGTATACTTCCGCATCTGTTCCTTTAAATTCTTGTATTTTTTGGTAGGCTTGCTTAATAATTGAAATACTCTCGTACATTTCTGCATTGCGCACTAAGAAGCGGTCGTAGTTATCACCAGTAGTTCCTACGGGTACTTTAAAATCAAAATCCTGGTAGCTACTATAAGGTTGTTGCACACGCACATCGTAGTCTACTCCAGCGGCGCGTAAATTAGGACCTGTAAATCCGTAGTTCATGGCACGTGCTGCGCTGATGCCCCCTGTGCCTTGTGTACGCTCCATGAAAATTCTATTGCGTGCAAATAAATTTTCAAACTCTTTTAAAACTTTAGGATACTCGTTTAAGAATTTCTCGAGTTTCGTAAACGCTGTATTTGTAAAATTCCTTTCAAAGCCACCAATGCGGCCAATATTAGTAGTAAGACGGGACCCACATACTTCTTC
>CAITGN010000021.1:0-9482 GCA_903891965.1 uncultured Bacteroidota bacterium | reverse complement strand
AGCAAGCATCCGGTTTTATCTATCGATGAAATTGTATCAAGTGCTTTAGCGCATCCTGCTCGTTTGGCCATTGTTACTGGTGGCGAACCTTTGCTGTATAATTTAGATGCACTTACTACTGCTTTACAAAAAGCAGGCTTTGAAGTAAATATAGAAACTTCTGGTTCTAGCCCCATGTCTGGAAACTGGGACTGGGTTTGCCTTTCTCCCAAAAAATTTAAAGCACCACTTAATGAAAGCATAGCTGCTGCATCGGAATTAAAAGTGGTTATTTTTAATAAACATGATTTTGAATGGGCCGAAACCTATGCCAAACAAGTACCTGCTTCGTGTAAATTATATTTACAGCCCGAATGGGATAAGGCCAATGAAATAACGCCTTTAATCATTGATTATATTAAGGCCAACCCCAACTGGGAGTTAAGCGCTCAATTACATAAGTACATACAAGTACCCTAATTTGTATATTTACAATACTTACGGCTATTTATATGAAAGGTAAAAAAATATATTTCTTATTTTTTGTCGTTTTGCTTTTTTGCAATTCATCCAAATTGCTGGCGCAAGAAAATAATACTCAAAATAAAATTTACCAAAAAGCCCTTGCTGCTTTTGAACTGAAGGACTACCCTAGTTCCATTAAATTACTTGAAAGCTTGCTGGAGAAAAATCAAAAAAATGCAGAAGCTAGTCTTTTTTTATTTCAAGTGTATTCAGAAACCAAGCAATATGAAAAATCAATAACTCGTTTTGAAAAGTTAATTGAAATGGATAGCAGTATTTTTTTACCTTATATAATAAAATACGCTTCTGAGTATGCCATTTTAGGAAATTATAATAAAGCAGCTTCCATTATTGAATCCTATAAAAATACACTTCCTTCTTATTTAAAAACTAAAGCCACCGAACTACTTACTATTTGCCAATTTGCACAATCGCATCCTACGCCATCAGACATTAAAGTAACCAACGCCGGAGATAGCATTAATACTGCCAATGCAGAATATTTTCCTAGCATAACTGTACAGGATAGTTTGTTTTTATTCATGCGTCGTATTAATTTTAAAAGGGAAGATTTTTATGCTAGTACAATTAGAAAAAATAAATTTTCTACAGCCACTTCCTTACCCGACGAATTAAATAGGGAAGAAAAAAAGGGAAGCATGAGCTTGACCCAAGATTTAAATACACTTTACTATGCTGCAGACTATAATGAAAAAGGTTTTGGCAGATATGATATTTATAAAGTAACCAAAACAAAAAAGGGTTGGTCTGAACCTAAAAACCTAGGAAAAAATATTAACTCCGATTATTGGGACAGCTCGCCTAGTATTGCACCAGATAATCAAGCATTATACTTTTCTAGCAATAGGCCCGGTGGTTATGGTGGAATAGATATTTATGTTGCTTATAAAAATGAAAAAGGTTTTTGGGAAGAGGCCATCAATATGGGACCTACTATTAATACTGCAGGTGATGAACAAGCTCCATTCATTCATGCCGATAATAAAACTTTATACTTTAGTTCCAATGGATGGCCTGGTTTTGGGGGCGCCGATTTATTTGTGATTCGAAAAAAAATAGAGGGTGATTGGTCAAGCCCTATCAATTTAGGTTACCCTATTAATACTTTTGACAACGAAGGTAGTATTGCAGTCGCAGGCAATGGCATTGAGGGTTATATAGCAAGTGACAGAGCCGATAGTAGGGGTAGTTTAGATATTTATAAAGTAACTCTAGCAGCAAATACCAGACCCAATAAAACATTCTATATAAACGGATACATTGCCGACGCTGTTACAAAAAATCCTTTAGCAGGTGAAGTGGTTTTAATCAATACCAGCGAAGAAACAAGTACCATGCAAATAAAGGTAGATAGCAATGGTAATTTTATTTTAGGACTTCCTTATTTAGATAGCATTGGCATAAGAGTAAATAGCAAAGACCATGAATTTGCTAGCACAATACTTTCTTTAGAAAATATAAATAATTTATCGGGAAGCACACTTAATTTTTATTTAGCCCCTATTGTAAAAACATTTACTAAAAATTTCAACAACATATTTTTTGAAATTAATAAAGCGAAACTTAATAAAAAATCTTTTGTGGAGTTAGACGCTTTAACTACTTATTTGCAGTCGGCTCCCACAGCACTTATTCTTATTGAAGGACATACCGATAATAGAGGCGATAGTGTACAAAATAAATTACTATCACTTAAAAGAGCGAATACCATTGCTACTTATTTAATTTCTAAAGGCATTGACACTAATAGAATTAAAACCATTGGCCTAGGTGGAACTAAGCCTATTAGCGACAATGCCACCGAGGAAGGCCGTATCAAAAATAGACGCACTAGCTTTACCATAACTATTCCTTAGTCTAAGATTTCATCAATCTTTAATTATTATACTCCATAATTTATTACGTATAAATACGCTGTTTTAGTATTTATATAATGCAGATGTTTGGGCTATGTCTGAAGAAATTTTATATGCCATTGCTTTTACCATGCTGCCAGGTTTCAATGAAAGGCAAAGAAAAAATATTTTCGAAAATTATGGCAGCGCGCTAGCTATTTATAAACAAAGAGAAAAGAAAAATGAAGCCTTTGGCTCTTTAAATCTTGTACAAAAAAATATTTTGTTAGGCCCTTGGCCATTAAAAGAAGCCAGCTCGGAATTAAATTTTATTATAAAGCATAATATTCAATGCATTAGTTTAAAAGACAGTCGCTATCCTAATCGTTTATTACATTGCGAAGACGCTCCTACTTTATTATATGTAAAAGGAAATGAAAATTTTAATCTGCCTTACTTAATTAGTATTGTGGGTACAAGACAACATACCGTTCAAGTCAATAGAATTATAAAAGAACTGATGGAAGGACTAACCCATTTAAATATGGGTATTATAAGTGGAATGGCCTTAGGCGTAGATGCCATTGCACATCAAACTGCACTCACCTATAAAATTCCTACCTGGGGTGTGCTTGCCCATGGGCTAGATCAAATGTATCCAATGGAACACCGAAAACTAGCCATTGAACTAATGCAAAACGGTGGGCTTATAACCGAATCCAGAAAAGAAAGTATTATTCTTCCCTACTGCTTTCCCAAAAGAAATAGAATTGTAGCCGGATTTAGCGATGCTACAATAGTGGTTGAAACTGCCTTAAAAGGCGGTAGTATGATAACAGCCAATTTAGCCTTTGATTATAATAGAGAAGTTTTTGCAGTGCCCGGTAAAATTCATGATTCAAAAAGCAAGGGCTGTTTAGCATTAATTAAAAGAAATAAGGCGCATTTATACCATGACGCAGAAAACTTACTTGAAGCATTGGGCTGGCCCATGGCTGAGAAAAATAGCCCTCAAAAAGAACTAGCATTCACCTTTTCGCCCGAAATAAAAACAGTTTTAGCGCATATTGAAGCCCATGGCCCCATTCATAGGGAATTAATTGCTAATGAGTTAAAAATCAATGCCAGTAAGCTTTCAAATTTACTTTTAAGCCTTGAAATGAATGGCGAAATACAGCTTTTAGCAGGCAATCGGTATGCCATCCGCTAAAAAAAGGATTTTGCCTAAATAAGCCAAGGCCCTATCTTTGCCTATGGCAACAAGAAATACTACAAACAACTCCCGCATTTTTGGTAAAGGCTTGACATTTGACGATGTATTGTTAATGCCCGCTTATTCTGAAATACTTCCTTCTGAAGTAAAAATTCACACGCAACTTACCAAGAACATTCAACTACATGTTCCTATTTTATCTTCTGCAATGGATACCGTTACAGAAGCACAATTAGCGATTGCTTTAGCACGCGAAGGGGGCATTGGTATTTTACATAAAAACATGAGTATTGAAAGGCAGGCTGAACAAGTACGTAAAGTAAAACGTAGCGAAAGCGGAATGATTGTTGATCCCATTACTTTAGAAGTAACGGCTACTATTGGAGACGCCTTAAAATTAATGAAGGAAAATAAAATTGGAGGTATCCCTATTATTGATAAGACCAATAAATTAGTTGGTATATTAACCAATCGTGATTTACGTTTTGAAACCGATCGCAAAAGAAAGGTAAGCGAAGTAATGACTAAAGAAAATTTAGTGATTGCACCAGAAGGAACCGATTTAAGAAAAGCAGAAAAGATTCTTCGTCAATATAAAATTGAAAAATTACCTGTTGTAAATAAACAAGGAAAATTAATTGGCTTAATTACTTATCGCGATATTTTACAATTAAGCGCTTTTCCAAATGCAGTGAAAGATAAAATTGGTCGCTTATTAGTAGGTGCTGCCTTAGGTATTACCAAAGATTTACTAGAGCGTGCCGCTGCTTTACAAAGTGTAGGCGTTGATATTGTTTCATTAGATAGTGCACATGGTCATAGCAAGGGTGTCATTGAAGCATTAAAATTATTAAAGAAAACATATAAGAATTTACCAGTCATTGCAGGTAATGTAGCCACTGCCCAAGGCGCACTTGCCATGGCGAATGCAGGTGCCGATGCAGTGAAAGTAGGTATTGGACCAGGTTCTATTTGTACCACTAGAATTGTAGCAGGCGCTGGTGTTCCTCAACTAACTGCTATTATGGAAGCTGCTAAAGCATTGAAAGGAAAGAATATTCCAATTATTGCCGATGGGGGTATTCGTTATACAGGTGATATGGTAAAAGCAATAGCTGCAGGCGCGAACTGCGTGATGATGGGTAGCATATTTGCAGGAACGGAAGAAAGTCCTGGAGAAACTATTATTTATGAAGGACGTAAGTTTAAAGGATACCGTGGTATGGGAAGTATTGGTGCCATGAGCCAAGGAAGTGGTGATAGATATTTTCAAGAGAATGAATCTGATTCAAAAAAATATGTACCAGAAGGAATTGAAGGTCGAGTTGCTTACAAAGGAAACTTACATGAAATTGTTTATCAATTTGTAGGCGGACTAAAAGCAGGTATGGGTTATTGCGGTGCTAAAAATGTAAAAGACTTACAAAATGCAACATTTGTTCAAATAACCAATGCCGGCATGAGAGAAAGTCATACACACGATGTAGAAGTTACTAGAGAAGCCCCTAACTATAGTAAGAAATAAATAACGACTTATACACTGGGCCTTGAAAAAATATATTTTTCTTTTTTTACTCTTCGCTTCTTGCATTTTAAAAATGCAGGCAATGGGGCAAGAAGCAATGAAACAAGATACGAGCTCCTTCAAGCCCCGTATTCAATTTAGTATTATTACCTGTGATGCCGGAGAAGATATTTATACCATTTGGGGACATACTGCTGTAAGAGTTGTGGACAGCGTAAACAATACCGATATTGTTTTTAATTACGGCACATTTAATTTTAATGAGCCCAATTTTATAGCCAAATTTATTAAAGGCGACTTACTTTATTTTGTTTCCGTTAATAACTACAGCGACTTTTTAAACGAATACCAATTCGAAAAAAGAAATGTATACGAGCAGGTATTAAAGTTAAGCACTGCAGAAAAAATAAAATGGTACACGGCCCTTCAAGTAAATATGATGGGTGATAACCGTTTTTATTTATACAATTTTATTTCCGACAACTGTACCACGCGTGTAAAAGATGGCCTATTTAAAAATAGTAATTTCCAAGCTACTTCACTTCCAGTAAAGTCTTACCGTTCGGAAGTAGTGAGTGCTCCTTATAAGCAAGGGCTACCTTGGATTGGCCTAGGCATAGATTTATTATTAGGTGCTTATTCCGATCAAAAACCTAGCGACTTTCAAGCAGGTTTTTTACCTTTTTTATTGCATCAGCAAATTGCTACTACAGGCCGTTTGGTAGTGAAGGAAAATGTTTTAACCTATGCTAGCGAGAAACCTGTAAGTAGCAATAGCCCCATTTATATTTTAATGGCACTATTATTATTTTACGCATTCTGCTCCAAATGGAATAGCCTTATTACACAGCGCATAGCTAAAGTATTAGATATTTTACTTTTGATATCTTTCACTGCAGGGGGTAGCTTAATGGTGTACATGAGTTTAATTTCAAAACACAGTGCTTGTTACCAGAACTATAATTTAATGTGGATGCACCCTTTATATATTATAGCCCTAGTATTTTATTTTATTCCTTCAAAAGCCATTGGACAAATAGGTATGCTATACTTAGCATCCACTATTGGCTTAATAATAACAAGCTACTGGCTTCCACAACATTTTTCTATAGAAGTATGGGCCTTAATAGCCATTGCAGCACTGCTTAATTACCGCCTAGTAGAAAAGGGACGCATTAATGCATTATTCAAAAAATAATAACTCATTCAAGAAAAAATATTTCACATAACTTATTCAAAATAATATCATGTCAAAAATAATACTCATTACAGGCGCTAGTTCAGGTTTTGGAAAAGCCATTGCAGAAAAATTTGCAGCAGGTGGCTGGAATATAATTTTAACAGCACGCAGAAAAGAAAAGCTAGAAGCAGTAGCTGCTAGCATAGAGCAAAAATATAAAGTGAAAACTTTGTCTTTAATTTTTGATGTACAAAATAAAGAAGCCGTATTTCAACAAATAGGTAGTTTGCCTTCAGAATGGCAGGCCATTGACTTGCTTGTAAACAATGCAGGCCTAGCTTTAGGAAGAGACTCTTTTGAAAATGCAAACATAGAAGACTGGGATACCATGATTGATACCAATGTCAAAGGATTATTATATACTTCTAAAGCAACCCTTCCCTACTTAATTAAAAATCAAGGCCATATTATTAATATTGGTAGCACCGCTGGTAAAGAAGTATACAAGGATGGTAATGTGTATTGCGCAACCAAACATGCAGTTGACGCTATTAGCAAGGCACAAAGAATTGACTTACTTCAATATAAAATAAAAGTAACTGCCATTCACCCAGGTGCAGTGGAAACCGATTTTTCTTTAGTAAGATTTAAAGGAGATGCTACCAAGGCCGCTGCTGTATATGCTGGATACGAACCTTTAAAAGCAGAAGACATTGCCAATACCGCTTGGTATGTAGCCAATTTACCTAAACATGTTTGTATTAATGATATTGTAATGACTTGCGTTGCACAAGGAAATTCATTTACGATACACAAGGATGCTTAAAATAAAAGAATAATTAAAAACTAATTCTTAATTATTCTTTTTATTAAACAAAAATTTCGCTAAAAAGATTTACTCTAAAAATTTCTACTGAGTGGAAGAGATTTTAAATGCCCCACCCCTGCTTGAAAATCATTCCAAATTTCTTTGACTATATCAGCAGCCGGCATGATAGACTCAATCATGGCCGTTACCTGTCCAATTTCTAGTTCTCCATTTTCCATATCTCCTTCAAACATGCCTAGCTTTGCTTTTCCCTTTCCTAACCTTTCAGCCAATGCTTCTTTACTAGCCCCTTGCTTTTCAAAAGCTAGTATTTCATTCGCAAATTTATTTTTTAAAAAGCGAACGGGCGCTAGAGACTTTAATCCTAATTCAGTGGCTCATTCCTTCGATTCTATAATAGCGTTTTTAAAATGAATATGCGCAGAAGCTTCTGTACTACATACAAATCTTGAACCAATTTGCACCGCCTCTGCACCTAAAGCAAAAGCTGCTAACATTTGAGCTCCATTAGCAATACCTCCTGCAGCAATCACTGGAATTTTTACCGATTTACTTACCATAGGAATTAATACCATGGTAGTAGTCTCTTCTCTTCCATTATGACCACCTGCTTCAAAGCCTTCTGCCACCACTGCATCACATCCTGCAGCTTCTGCCTTTAAAGCAAACTGTGCACTACTTACTACATGCACCACTATACATCCTGCAGCTTTTAAAACAGCTGTCCATGTTTTGGGATTGCCTGCACTTGTAAAAACAATGGGCACTTTCTCTTCTATAATAATATTTATATGCGCTTGCAAGTCGGGATACAACATAGGCAGGTTTACAGCATATGGTTTATGCGTGGCAGCCTTGGTTTTTTGGATATGGGTTCTTAAAACTTCTGGATACATACTGCCCGCCCCTATAATACCTAAACCACCTGCATTACTTACAGCACTGGCTAGTTCCCAACCACTGGCCCAAACCATTCCTGCTTGAATAATGGGTAAGTCAATTTTAAATAATTCTGTAATTCTATTTTCGAAAAGCATAAAGAAAATTTAGTGCCAAAAAAAGAAATTATTATCCGAAATCAATTTCTGTATTGTCTCCTATATTCAATGTGCGGCTTAAGCCTTTCACAGCCGCATCGCTACCAATTAATGAATTATCTAAAACCACTTCATCAAGTGTGGTATAAGAACCAATAATACTTTCTTTCACCACCGAACTTTTAATAGTGGTATTATTTCCAATAGTTACATGCGGGCCAATAATGGAGTTTTCTATTACACAACCCTCTGCTATACTTACAGGTGCTATAATAATACTATTAGGATAAGTTTCTGGCGCAACCACCAAGCCCCCTGTTTTATTAAGCAGCACTGCATTGGCTTCTAATAAATTTTCTTTCTTACCGCAATCGTACCATTGATTTACTTTAAAGCCTTTAAACTGCACTCCCTTTTTTATCATGCAGTCAATCGCATCGGTTAAATTGTATTCACCATTGGATTTTATATTGTCGGTAAATAATTGTTGAAAGCATTCAAATAAAATGGCCGACTCTTTTATTTTATATAAACCTACCAATGCTTTATTCGATTTTGGGATGGCTGGTTTTTCTACCGCATGTTCTACAAAATAGTCTTCATTCATTTCTACTACGCCAAACTGTCTTGGGTCATCTACTTTTTTTACGCCCAACATACTATAAGGGCTATCCATTACTTCCTTAATATCAAATTCACAAATGGTATCTCCTAAAGAAATAAAAACTTCATCATCGCCTACAATGGCTTTGGCTAATTCAATGGCATGCGCAGTTCCAAGTCTATCATTCTGATACACAAAATGAGTCGTTAAATTTGGATAAGTAGCATTGACATAGTCCTGAATTTTATCGCCTAAGTACCCTACTACAAAAATAAATTCTGTGATACCCACTTCTTTTAACTGATCTACAATAAAACTAAGTATGGTTTTACCTGCAATAGGTATGAGTGCCTTTGGCTGTGTATAGGTATGAGGGCGGAGTTTTGCGCCTGCTCCAGCAACGGGAATAATAGCCTTCATAATTTACATTTTTGGGGTAGTTAAAAGTAGCAAATAACTGTTAGTAATAATACAAATTCGGGCCTCAATTGGTCAATTTTAAGCAAAGCGCTTGAAAATGTGGATATTAGGCGGCCAACTGTTGAAACTTGGACTTTGACTAGGCTTATTAATGATTTATTTTTGCAAAATAGAACCCTAAAAATAGAGCCATGCAAAGAGATACCCTTGTATTTGACATTATCCGTCAAGAATTAGAACGCCAAAGAAGAGGCATTGAATTAATCGCTTCTGAAAACTTTACCAGCTTACAAGTTATGCAAGCCATGGGTGGT
>CAITGN010000020.1:0-3400 GCA_903891965.1 uncultured Bacteroidota bacterium | reverse complement strand
TCCATGATTTTAATTTTAGGATTGGTGCAAGTGGTGGGTAATATTTCTATTCTTAAATCATTGAATCCTTATTATGGACTTGATTTATTAATTAACTATCCTAAAGGTTTTTGGTTATTGGGGGCTGTGTTTTTATGTACCACTGGAGCGGAGGCTTTGTATAGCGATTTAGGTCATTGCGGCCGAAAAAATATTCAGGTAAGCTGGATGTTTGTAAAATTTGCCTTAGTGATGAGCTATATGGGACAAGGTGCTTGGTTACTAAATAATGTGGGGACTACTTCAAATGGTATTAACCCATTTTTTGAAATAATGCCTCATTGGTTTTTATTAATTGGTATTGGCATTGCCACTATTGCCACCATTATTGCTAGTCAGGCTTTAATTAGCGGTTCTTTTACTTTAATTAACGAGGCCATTAGTTTAAATTTTTGGCCACGTGTCACCGTAAAGTTTCCAACAGACCAAAAAGGTCAAATTTATATTCCTAGTTTAAACTTAATTCTTTGGGTAGGCTGTGTGACCATGCTACTTTATTTTAGAAAGAGTGAACACATGCTTGCTGCTTATGGCTTCTCTATTATTGTCACTATGATCATGACTACTATTTTAATTAATTTCTACATGTTAAATGTGAAAAGATGGAGTCAGTGGGTGGTGGCTATTATCATTTTAGTTTTTGCCATTGTGGAAGTCTCCTTTTTTGTAGCCAATGTGGTGAAAATTCACGAAGCAATGATCACGTTTATATTTTCTTTCAGCATGATTTTTGTAATGATGATTTGGCATAGAGCAAGAAAAATTACCAATCGTTATTTGGATTTTGTAAAATTGAAAGATTACTTAGAACCACTTACTGAATTAAGTAGCGATAAGGATATACCTAAATATGCAACGCACTTGGTGTATTTGACCAAGGCCAATAACCACAGAGAGATTGAACACCGTATTATTGATTCTATATTAAATAGAAAACCAAAACGCGCCGATATTTATTGGTTTTTACATATTGACAGAACCGATTCTCCTTATGGAATGGAATATTCTATTCGAGAATTAGTGGATGACAAAGTAATGCGTGTGGATTTTAAATTAGGCTTTAGAATTCAACCCCGCGTGAACCTATGTTTTAAAAAGGTGATGCAGGAATTAAATGAGTCTCAGGAATTGGGCATTTATAGTAAATATGAATCTTTAAAGAGTAAAGATTTTCATACCGATATTACTTATGTGATTATTGAAAGTTTCTTCTCTATTGAAAATGAATTATCTATTAGAGAAGACTTTATTATGGATGTATACTTTAATATCAAGCAGTTGTCACAAAGCGATCAAAAAGCCTTTGGACTAGACAATGATATGACGGTAGTGGAACATGTTCCATTAATCATTAAAGCCAATGAACAGTCTTTATTAAAGCGTGTCTACGATTAGTATATTATTATTCAGCATTAGTTTAGTGCGACCAAACTACTTAATTGATTTTGTTTTCCTATAGCTACTAGCCAGTACTGCGTGTTCGTTTTTTTCTGAATACCTAAAGCATTTAGATTTATCATTTTACTATCAGGCATTAGAATAGCAGCCACCGAAAATTGATTATTCGTACTTTCTAATACGGCATATTGTTTAATACTGCTGATTGACTTCACTTGTATTTGATAGCTGTTAGGGCTTTGCTTATTTACCAGGGGTGCTTCTACTTTATACTGCACTAGCCAAGGCATAGTAGGCATTAGGGCTGGCTTTTGATAATAGTTTTGTTGCAAGCTATCGTTCCAATTATTCATATTGTTTTTAAAGCTAGTACTACTATAATAAGCGCTACCACTAGTATTTTTTAAACCACGCAGTCTTTTTATTTGATAGGGCAGTTCGTCTTTATCTCTCCAAGCTGTATTAGTTCCTGCTTTATAGATACCATGACCTATGTATAAATTTTTTCCATAACTATTTTGATCCCACCAATCAAGAATGGTATCGTAATTCGCAAGTGGATGTCCATGTTCCCAATAAATTTGAGGCGCTATATAATCTACCCAACCTTTTTCTAACCATAATAATATATCGGCATATAGGTCATCGTAATTGGTCTGACCTGCCTTGGTTTCACTGCCTCTTGCATCTTTTGATTTATTGCGCCAAATACCAAATGGGCTTATACCAAACTGAACGCCTGGTTTTATTTGGTGAATGCTAGCATATAATTGTTTAACAATAGTATCGCAATTACTTCTTCTCCAATCGTCCTTGCTTAAACCTCTGCTGTTTTGTTGATAGGTTTTTTCATCGGGGAATTCTTTACCAGCAATACGGTAGGGATAAAAATAATCATCCATATGAATGGCATCAATATCATACCTGCTTACTAAGTCTCTTACAATTCGGTTAGTGTGTTGCCATACTTGAGGAAGGCCTGGGTTAAAATATTTTTTATCTCCATAGGTTAAAAACCATTCAGGATGTATTTTAGAAATATGACTTGGCGCTACACTTGATTTTTTTACATTGAATACAGCACGGTAAGGATTTATCCATGCATGAAACTCCATACCTCTTTTATGTGTTTCATTAATCATGAATTCTAATGGGTCATAAAAAGGGCTAGGAGGTAGGCCCTGCGTGCCCATAAGGTATTCACTCCAAGGCTCTAAAGTAGAGGGGTAAAAGGCATCACCCGAAGGACGCACTTGCATAATAATAGCGTTCATGCCATTTTTTTGATGCCTATCTAGTATGGCTATAAATTCTTCTTTCTGCGTTTGATTCGATAAACCTCTTTTACTAGGCCAGTCTATATTTTCAACAGTGGCAACCCATACGCCTCTAAATTCAAAAACATTTTTATCGTTTAATGCGGGTTGTGCTTTTGTAAAAATAAAAAATCCTATAAATAGGATACTCAATGTAAAACGCATGGTGTTCATTTAATTTATAAAGACTTTGTATCTTCTCTAAGTTTATCTAAAATTTGATTCATTGCTTGGGCTTCTTTTTCACTCACCCCTTTTAATACAGCATCAATATGGTCGTTTAGACTATCTAATTTTTCTAATAATTGTAAACCTTTTTTAGAAACAGTAATATCTACTAATCTTTTATCTTTTAAGCAGGCCGTTTTTTCTACTAGGCCCTTTACAATTAAGCGGTCTACAATTCTACTGGTATCGCTCATCTTGTCTAACATGCGCTCTCTAATTTTTAAAGTACTTAAAGGAGCATCGCTGCCTCTTAAAATTCTTAAAATATTATATTGTTGTTGGGTAATATCTTCTGTTGCTAAAATTTGGCCCATCTTTTCATTTAACCAATTAGCAGTATAAATGATATTGATACCCATTTTTTGAAATTCATTTCTGAAATTCGTTTGTTGTATATCTTTTTCAATACCCATTTATAT
>CAITGN010000019.1:0-6204 GCA_903891965.1 uncultured Bacteroidota bacterium | reverse complement strand
GTATTTTTCAAATTGATAAATAAATATTAAAAATACTTTATTTGTCAAGTATTTATTTCTGATTTTTATTAAAAATGTGGTACATGAAAAAAGCCCTTATAACTGGAATTACTGGACAAGATGGCGCCTATTTAGCCGAGCTTTTATTGAGTAAGGGATACGAAGTGCATGGGATTAAACGTAGGTCTTCTTTATTCAATACACAAAGAATTGACCACATTTACGAGGATCCGCATATTCCTGACAGACACCTTCATTTACATTATGGTGATTTAACTGACAGTACAAATCTAATTCGTATTATTCAGGAGGTAAAGCCAGATGAAATATATAACCTAGGAGCAATGAGTCATGTACAAGTAAGTTTTGAAACTCCAGAATATACAGCTAATGCAGATGGAATTGGGACTTTAAGAATTTTAGAGGCAATGCGTTTATTGGGTTTGACAAAGACAAAATTTTATCAAGCCTCTACTTCTGAATTATATGGTTTAGTGCAGCAAGTACCTCAATCGGAGACAACTCCTTTTTATCCACGCTCACCATATGGAGTAGCTAAATTATATGCTTACTGGATTACTGTGAATTACCGCGAAGCCTATAATATGTTTGCTTGTAACGGTATTTTATTTAATCATGAATCACCATTAAGAGGGGAGACATTTGTAACCCGTAAAATTACTAGAGCAACTGCTCGTATTGCTTTAGGTTTAGAAGATTGTATTTATATTGGTAATCTCAATGCTAAAAGAGATTGGGGACATGCTAAAGATTATGTAGAAGGAATGTACTTAATGCTACAACAGGAGAAGCCAGAAGATTTTGTCTTAGCTACAGGCATTACAACTACTATTCGCGACTTTATTATTATGGCATTTAAAGAATTAGGAGTTGAATTAGTATTTAAAGGGGAAGGCGATAAAGAAGAAGGGTATGTAGTGGCAAATAATGGTAAATATGATATTAAGATAAATCAAACAGTAGCAAAAGTAGATCCTAAATATTTTAGACCAACAGAGGTAGATTTATTAATTGGAGATGCCACAAAAGCAAAAACTAAATTGGGCTGGAAACTTAAATATGATTTAGCTGCTCTTGTAAAAGAAATGGTAGCAAGTGATCTTGAGTTATTTAAGAAAGAAAAATTATTGAAAGAAAACGGCTATCTAACTACAAAAGAAGGGGAGTAATTTTTAAAATACTTTAATGGAATTAACTGATAAAATTTATATAGCTGGCCATAGAGGAATGGTGGGGTCTGGACTTGAGAGAAAATTACTTTCTAGTGGTTATACAAATATTATTACGCGTAGTTCTAAAGATTTAGATTTAAGAAATCAAGAAGCAGTTAATAAATTTTTCGAATTAGAAAAACCAAATATAGTAATTCTGGCAGCCGCTAAAGTGGGGGGTATTCATGCAAATAATACTTACCGTGCTGAGTTTGTTTATGATAATTTAATGATGGAAGCAAACATAATTCATGCAGCCTATTTAAATAAAGTAAAGAAGTTATTGTTTCTAGGATCCTCTTGCATTTATCCAAAACTAGCACCACAGCCATTAAAAGAAGAATATTTATTAAGTGGATATTTAGAGCCAACTAATCAGCCCTATGCCATTGCTAAAATTGCAGGTATTGAATTGTGCGATAGTTACAGAGCTCAGTATGGCTGTAATTATATTTCAGCAATGCCTACCAATTTATATGGCACCAACGATAATTACCATCCTGAAAATTCCCATGTACTTCCTGCATTAATTCGACGTATTATTTTAGCAAATAAGAATAATGAACCTACTGTAACTATTTGGGGAACAGGCACCCCTCGTCGTGAGTTTATGCATGTAGATGATTTAGCCGATGCTTGCTTTTTTCTTTTACAAAATTATAATGAAGCAGCCATACTTAATATTGGTTGGGGGGAAGACGTTTCTATTAAAGAGATTGCTGAATTAATTGCTGCAGAAGTAGGCTATAAAGGCAGTCTTGTATTTGATACTACTAAGCCAGATGGAACTCCCCGTAAATTAATGGATACTGCTAAAATTAATAATTTAGGCTGGAAGCCGTCTATAACTTTAAAGGAAGGCATAAGAAGAACTATTGCTGAAGTGGCTGATAAGTTCTAATAATTGTTCCATTTATTCAGATTTACCCCGCACTCTTTCCTAGTTTCATTTACTTCCCTTGTTTCGCCAATTCCCCTGGGCTTAGTAACCTTGTATGATCCAATATCTCAATAAGTGCCATGGTTTTTTCTGTTTTCATATTGCTAATTCCGTTTACAATGGTATAAGAGTCCTTTAATAAATAAAAGACATTGGTGCTGAGGTTAATTGTTTTATCGTTTCTGTATAAAGAAGGGAGTATTTGATTTTGATAAATATTTTCAATTTCATTTAAAGCATTTACATACACTTGAATTTTTTTCTTAGTGCTCTTACTAGTCTTGTTGCCCTTATTAATATTATTACTCGCCTTATCTCTTTCTTCCAAACACCAAGCATTTAATAATATCATTTTGCGAGGGCTATTAGCTGCAATCATATCGGCGCTTAATTGATATACTAAACCATCTAGTTTCCAGCGAAGGGTATTATAGTTGGCAAGAGCGCTGTCTTTATTTATGCCTTGTTTTAATGCTGAGCTTAAATACAGTTCTGATGTATATTTAATTTCAATAAGTTTAGAGAGAAGCCCCTTTTGAATATAGGGCTGTTGGGGCTGCGCCCGCGCAGCCCCAACAGCAAAAACTCCCAACATAAAAACAACTAGACCTATATAAATTTGCTTAGTTCTCATAAAGTGTTTTTTATTTTTCATTTTATTCCTTTCAATTTTATTATCATTCTTTTTAAATACATTCTATAAAAAGAAAAAATTATTTTCAAGTAGTCCCTCACTCTGAGGGCTTTGGTCGTATCCGTTTTTGGCTAGGTCCTTATTTACCAGCTCAATAACGTCTTTCATATTTTTGGTTTCACTATACTTATTTAAGTTTTTAATTAAGTAATGCGTAAAGGCGCCATTATATCTATTATTTATATAGGCATCGGCACTTAGTTCATGTGACTGGCAGCCGCTTAATAAAGCGCCGTTTAGTGGGCTTATAATAGGCGCAACTCTACCTATAGCAATATGAGCCTGTTCATTTAATTCATCTTCCCTTTTTTCAAAATGGGGTAGCCCTGTAAAATAGCGGTAATGCTTATATGCTGTATTCTCTACTTTATTGGCCTCATCAGTAATATAAGGGTCTCTAGATAAATCCTCTGCATGACAGCTATCCGATATCCATACAAAATGCACTCCCTTTGGAATGCTTGCAAATAGCTGTGCAAATTCTTTATCTCTTAAACTGGTTTTATTGGTCCCATCAAAATCATAAGGACAAATAATTTCATCTAGTCCATCTTTTTCTAAGGAAGTAAATAGGGCAGGTGCCTGTGCCCCATGTCCACTATAATGAAATAGTAACTGGTCTCCTGCTTCAGCACCTTCAATTAACCATTTTAATTGCGTGAGTATTCCTTTTTTAGTAGCTTCTTTATTAGTGAGTTTTTTTATGTTTTGTTTGGGATACACTTTATTGGCATCAGCAATAAAATACTCCATATCTAAAATATCATTCACACAGCCTCTTAATTCATTTCTAGGATCGGGGTATTTATTGATACCCACTAATAGTGCTTTGTTTTTCATATTTTCTTTTTTTATACAATGAATTTATAAATAAAATTGTCTGTTCAAAATTTTATTTTTACTTTTATTTAGTAGTCTGAAACGCTTTACTAGAAAGGGTTCTAATGAATTTACCGCAAACCAAATAAACATAATATTCCCTGCTATTTTCTAAGTAGAAAACACTCTAAAAAATATTTTATGAAAAAAGAAGCACCTATGAGTTTACTAAAGAGTTTTTTACTTTTTTGTATTGCTATCGTCTTATTAATATTTACAACACCCATTGGATTTTTTTATGCCTTGCTGCGTCAATTATTTTTTGGCAAGCTAAAATCGCTTAACATATATTTTTTAGAAGTAGCTATTTCAATTGACAATACCGGTAATGTAATGATGCAACATTTATTAAACGACTTCTTACTTATGAAGCAAAAAGACACTTATTATTTTGGCAATAAAAAAGAAACCATTAGTAGTGTAATAGGTAAGAATAGTTTAACCAATACCTTAAGCCCTTTAGGCAAGGCCCTGGATGCCTTTTTAAATTGGATAGACAAAGACCATTCCTTTAACTCTATTATTTATGATCTAAGGCTTTGGGCTAGAAATAAGGGGGAATAGGGTCAGCATAAAATAATAATTAAATTTATGATATAAAAACAATTAAATATGTTAGAGTCAATTAAAACAAAAACCGAGTATGATATTGCATTAGAGCGTGTTCATAAATTAATGCAAGAAAATATTACTCCCAATTCTAAAGAATCAGAGGAGCTAGAAACCCTATCCATCTTAATTAAAGAATTTGAATCTAAAGTGTATAAACTAGAATAAAAAGTGGTCTCGCCCAGGATCGAACTGGGATCTAGTGTTTAGGAAACACCTATTCTATCCATTGAACTACGGGACCATCGGCTATAAGTAGGCCGAGGACAGCAAAAATAACCACATTATTTGGTATCTTTACGCCTCTAATACAACACAATATGGGTTTTTACAATATCATTATTAAGTATCGCTTCTGGTTAAGTTTACTAGCCGTTGCCTTGGGCTTAGGCCTTGAATTAACTGGCATTGCTGGTTTTTGGCCTGTTTTCCCTCTTTATTTTTTAGGGTTAATAGGTGTTTTAAGCCATTTTTTTATTGGTCCTCTTCGTTTGGTGCAAGCGCCCATGGAGGTGGGTGATATGGATGAAGTGGAGCGAATTCTAGCAACTATCTGGTGGCCTCAACTTTTATATAAGCCTGTCCGCAGCACTTACTATACTATTAAGGGCAATATTGCCATGGCGAAACAAGACTTTGATACTGCTGAAAAACATTTAAAGCATAGCAACGATTTAGGATCGGCCATGCCGGAGGCAGAAGGTGCCAACAAATTACAATTAGGCATGATGGCCATGCAGAAAGGAGATACTAAACAAGGAGAGTCTTATATACGTGCAGCCATTCGTGCAGGTATTCCAGATAAAGAATCGGAAGCAGTTGCTTTTTTAAGCATGTGTCAAATTTTTATGAACAAGCGCGAGTTTCGTGCTGCTAAAGATTATTTCCGCAAGGCCAAAGCATGCAAACCCACTACTAAACAAGTAGTAGATCAAATCAAAGAAATAGAGAAATACATTTCTCGTATGCCTGGGTAGTTTTTATAAATTATTATTTTACAAAATATTATTAAGCCCACTTCATACGAGTGGGTTTTTTATTTAGATAATTTTCTAAACGTATAAATACTGCGTTTTTGCATCAATTGAATTTTTATTATTGCTGCATGAAACAAAGAATATATCTAGATACTTCAGTTATTGGCGGAGCCTTTGACAAGGAGTTTGAAAAAATCACTAACCAGCTTTTTGAAATGGCATTGCAAAAGAAAATTACTTTGGTAATTTCTGATGTAACTGAAAAGGAATTAGCTAATGCGCCTTTAGAAGTAATATCATTTTTTGCAGCCTTAAATAATGCTGACATTGAATTCGTCTTCAATAATGAAGAGTGCATCAATCTGGCAAATTTGTATATAAAAGAAGGGGTGGTCGGACAAACTAGTTTTGATGATTGTCAACATATTGCAATTGCTACAGTTCATAAAGTGGATGTACTTGCTAGTTGGAATTTTAAGCATATTGTGAATATTATTCGAATACGTGGCTATAATTCTGTAAATTTGAAATTAGGATATCAGGTATTAGAAATTAGACCTCCTAATCAAATTATAGATTATGAAAATTAACGAGACTGTACCAAAAAATTTTGATTCTGTAAACTTCTTCAGAAAAATTAAGGATAAGATTTCAAAAGAAACTTATGGATTATCAAATGAGCAATTGAAAGAGTATTATAAAGATGCTAATAAAGAAGCATTCTTTAAAAGACTTGATGATGCTAAGGCAATGTTTAAAAAATAAACATTATTAATAACAGATATCATCGAATATGAAACAGGTAAATAAAAATTTTGACACTGTTAATTTTTTTCGAAAAGTAAAAGAAAAAATATCCAAAGAAATTTATGG
>CAITGN010000018.1:0-2886 GCA_903891965.1 uncultured Bacteroidota bacterium | reverse complement strand
CAATAATAACGCCAATCATTTTTTGCTTATTAATAGTGGTTTTAAAAAATGATAAACCTACTAGTATGGTAAACAATGGTGTTAATGAATTTAAAATACCTGCTAAACTTGCCTGTTGAAAACGGGGATTATTAAAGGACAAACTAAAATAGCCAGTCATATATAAAATGAGCGCACTTGGAATAATTAAAAAAGCAAAGGCTACCGATACAATATCAATGGATCGAATATTTTTTAAAAACTTGCCCACCACATTTACATTTAAACCGTAAAAGAAAGTAGCTACTAAAACCAAGGAAGCAAAAGAGAGGTTTTGAAAACTAATATTTTTACCTGCTGCAAAAAGCAAACACAAACCTATAAAGCCAATAATAACGCCAATCATTTTTTGCTTATTAATTGTTGTTTTAAAAAATGATAAACCTACTACTATGGTAAACAAAGGGGTTAGTGAATTTAAAATGCCTGCTAAAGAGCTATCGATATTGGTTTCTGCAATACAAAAAAGGTAGGCTGGAATAAAGTTTCCTAAAAAGCCAGATAAAAAGACAATGCCCATTTTTTCTTTAGGAATTTTTTTAAAGGCGCTGAAGGCAAAGGGCAGCAAAACCAGTCCTGAAAATAGCATTCTTAAAGAAGCTACTTGGTAGGCAGAAAGCACGGTTAGCCCCTCTTTCATAAGAATAAAGGAACTACCCCAGACAATGGATAGTATGCAAAAAATAGCCCAATTGATGAACTTATTGTCCATGCGTAAAGTTTTGGGTAAAGATGCTTATTTTTTCCATAAAAGTGGATAAATACTTGCCCAATTGACCTTAAATTAATCTTGATTCCTTTTCTTTGCAAGAATGAATCAGCCAACTAATTATTCGATTAAGGTAGACCAATTTGAAGGGCCTTTCGACCTACTGCTTTTCTTTATTGAAAGAGATGAAATGGATATTTACAATATCCAGATTACTAAAATCATCAACGATTTCTTGCATTTTATACAAGAGCAAGAAAAGGTGAATATTGAATTAAGTAGTGAGTTTATTTTATTCGTTTCTACTTTAATGCGCATTAAGGCAAAATTATTATTACCAAGAAAAGAGTTGGATGCATTAGGCAACGAAATTGATCCAAGACAAGAATTAATTGATAAAATATTAGAGTACAAAAAGTACAAAGAAGCGGCTGTTCAAATGGCCGACTTAGAAGCGCTTAGAATGCTCATGATGAAGCGTGGTAATATTCAACAAGAGATGTCGCTTGTGGGAGAAGAAGCTGCGGAAGGCACAGAACTACAAACAGTAACTTTATTTAAATTAATGAAGTCATTTGAAAAAGTAATGACTCGTTTACAAGAGCGTCAAAACAGACCTGTTCATACTGTTGTAAGATATAATTACACCATGGAAGGCAGCAGGGCTTATTTACTAGACATTGTAAGAGAAGGTAAAACGGTGGCTTTTGAAAAAGTATTTGATATTTGCCAAGACAGGGTACACGCTTTATTTTTATTCTTATCTATACTTGAATTGTCTCAACAAAAATACATGAAGCTAATGGTGGGTGAAGGACGTAATAATTTCATCATTGAGTGGAATGAAAACAGAGAAGATGATTTAGAGCCTGGCCATGTAGATAATTTCGATTCTTATGAAACGCCTAATTTAGAATCTTTCAAAGAGGATCCTATTCAAAGCGATGAAAGAGAAGAAAATTTGGGAGATTTTGATCCTAGCTTGAACTAAGAAGGTTTAAACTTTATACCTCAGACATAATCTGCTTACCTAGTAAGGCTTTCACGGCATCGGCAATAGCTATCGCATCATAATGACACTCATGATGTAATTCTTTTAAACTACCATGTTCTACAATACTATCAGGAATACCTAGCATGGTTATTTTGCTATGGTAATTATGCTCGTTCATGAATTCTAAGACAGCAGCGCCCATACCACCAATAATGGCAGCGTCTTCTATGGTAATAATCTTATCATAGTTTTGAAATACTTCATGTAGTAAGGCTTCGTCAATTGGTTTTACAAAACGAATATCGTAATGCGCAGGATCAATGCCTTCGTCTCTTAAATTTCTTATGGCTGTTTGTGCAAAATTTCCAGGATGTCCTAAAGATAAAATCGCAATCTCTTTTCCATCTTTTAATTTTCTTCCTTTACCAATGGTAATTTCTTCAAATGGTTTTTGCCAATCAACGGTAACACCTTCTCCTCTTGGATAACGAATGACAAAAGGAGATTGTATGGAAGGAAGTTGTGAAGTGTACATGAGATTACGTAGCTCAATTTCATTCATCGGCGCTGCAATAATCATATTGGGAATACATCTAAAAAAAGCAATATCATAACAACCATGGTGGGTAGGGCCATCTTCTCCTACTAATCCTGCTCTGTCTAAACAAAACACAACCGGTAAATTTTGCAAGGCTACATCATGTATAACTTGATCATAGGCTCTTTGCATAAAAGAGGAATAAATATTGCAAAATGCTTTAATGCCTTGTGTGGCTAAACCAGCACTTAAGGTAACTGCATGTTGTTCGCAAATGCCTACATCGAAGGCCCTGTCTGGCATAGCATCCATCATGAATTTTAAAGAAGAACCACTTGGCATAGCAGGGGTAATACCCATGATAGATTTATTCTCTTTCGCTAACTCCACAATAGTATGTCCAAATACATCTTGGTATTTAGGAGGCTGAGGGGTTTCAATTTTTTTCTTAATAATCTCACCGGTTAACTTATCAAACAAACCTGGCGCATGCCATTTAGTTTGATCTTTTTCTGCAAGTGCATAGCCCTTACCTTTCACGGTTAGAATATGTAAAATTTTAGGACCTGGTATTTCTCTTAAATCCTTTAAGGTATCCACCAAGTT
>CAITGN010000017.1:0-7986 GCA_903891965.1 uncultured Bacteroidota bacterium | reverse complement strand
TAGTATTAATAGCTTAGTCCATCCTACTCAGCCATCATTTCATTAATCACATTTATTATTTCCTCGGTATTCGGCTTAGAGAAATAATCTCCATCACTACCAAAGGCAGGACGGTGTGCTTTTGAGCTTAGTGTGCGCGCTGCTACATCTAACCAACGGTAACCTCCTTGCAATTCGATGACTTGTTGATACATATAAGCACTTGCGCCCCCTGGCACATCTTCATCTACAAATAAAATTCTATTGGTTTTCTTTAAGGAAGCTAGAATTTGATGATTAATATCAAAAGGTAATAAAGTTTGTACATCAATAATTTCACAATCAATACCCATGGTTAATAATCTAGCGGCTGCATCTTCCACAATTCTTAAAGTAGAACCATAAGAAACAATAGTGACATCCTCCCCTTCTTTTAAAATTTCTGGCTTACCTAATGGCACAGTAAATTCAGTAATATTAGAAGGCATTTTTTCTTTTAACCTGTAACCATTCAAACACTCAATTAATAAAGCAGGGTCGTTCCCTTTTAATAAAGTATTATACATACCTACTGCTTGCACCATATTTCTTGGTACACAAACATACATGCCTCTTAATGCATTGACAATAACTCCCATGGGAGAACCGCTATGAAAAATTCCTTCTAAACGGTGGCCTCTTGTTCTAATAATGACTGGACTACTTTGCAAACCATTGGTGCGGTAATGAATGGTGGCTATATCATCACTTAAAGTTTGAATACCATATAATAAATAATCCAAGTATTGAATTTCAGCAATGGGTCGAAGACCTCGAAGCGCCATACCATGTGCTTGCCCCATGATTGACTGCTCTCTTATACCTGTATCAAAAATTCTATCTATACCATGTTTGTTTTGAAGACCCGCGAAGCCTTGGTTCACATCTCCAATACCCCCCAAGTCTTCTCCAAATGCATAGACCTTAGGATTTTCTTGAAATAACTGATCAAAATAATGATTCAATACTTCATAGCCATTAATGGTTTGAGCCTCCTTTGCATATTCAGCCTCTACTATAGAAACATTGAGTGCACTCTTAGGACCTTCGTTGTATAAATTTTTACTATAAAACGGCGCTTCCGCATCATTGTATTTTGTTAGAAAAGATTTTATCGCAGCAGCATTAGCATGCGTTGGAATTTTTTCCAATATTAAATTAACCGTTCTGAAAATATCTCTTTTTAAAGGCTCTTTACTTTGAACCAAGTCTTGTAATAATGTATTAGCAATATTTAAATCGTTTTCATGTAAACCTTCTTGTACTAATGCAACCGCTTCTTTTATTTTTTCTTTAATCGGAGCAATATATTTTTCCCATGCAGCTAATTTAGAAGCGCGCACTAATTGCTTTGCGGAATTCTCTACTTCTTGCAATACTTCATCGGTAGCTAATTCATTGGCAATAAGCCACTCTCTCATTTGCTTATTACAATCCCAGTTTCTTTCCCAGTCTAATCTTTCTAAAGGCTTGTATCTTTCATGACTACCACTAGTAGAGTGGCCTTGGGGCTGTGTTAATTCTTGCACATGAAATACAACAGGGGTATGCGTATCCCTAGTGTAACGAATACCTTCTTCAAAGGTTTCACATAAGGCTGCATAGTCCCAGCCTTTCACTGTGTAAATTTTTATTCCGTTGGTATTTTTTTCTTTTTGAAAACCTTTTAGCACTTCAGAAATAGAACCCTTGGTAGTTTGTAAAGCAGTGGGTACAGAAATACCATATCCGTCGTCATACACAAAAACAGCTAAGGGTACTTGTAATACACCGGCTGCATTAATGGCTTCCCAAAAATGTCCTTCGGAAGTACTGGCATCACCAATGGTACAAAAACAAACTTCATTGCCATTATTACTTAAATGTTGAAAGGAATCTTTATTTTTTGCATTTCTAAAACAATTAGAAGCAAAGGCTAAACCTAGGCCGCGCATCATTTGACCAGCGGTAGGAGCAATATCTGCAGAAATATTAAAGCTTTCAGTTAATTCATTCCACTCCCCCTTTTCATTTACAAATGCAGTGGCAAAATGTGCATTCATATTTTTACCTCCACTATAGGGATCGTTGTGGACATCGGAATAGAGTTGTGAAAAATAATCTTCTACATTGGCAACACCTAAAGCAAACATAAAAGTTTGGTCTCTGTAATACCCACTTCTAAAATCTCCTTTTTGAAAAAATTTGGATAGCGCAATTTGTGCCACTTCCTTACCATCTCCGAATATGCCAAATTTGGCCTTCCCTGTTAATACTTCCCTTCTTCCTAATAAGCTAACTTCCCTACTCATTATAGCCAATTTGTAGTCGGCGATAACGGAGTTCCGAAATGCCTCAAAGGAGAGCATGTCTTGGGTAGATACAGCTTCAAGGGTGGATTCCATTTGACAAAAATAGGGGTCAAAATGCATAAAAAGTACATTCATAACTAAAATCACCTAATTAGTGAAATTTCAATAAATTCGTAAGCCTATTTGGCCCAAAATGCTGAAAAAGAACCCCTTCAAATTACCCTAAAACCTTATACCATGAAAACAAGATTACTTATTCTAAGTTTACTCATTGCAGCCACTGGCTTTGCTCAATCAAGCGTGCGTTTTAATCAAACTAGCTATAATTATGGCAAAATAATTAAGGGCATTCACAAGTCGGTTGTATTTAGTTTTACTAACGAAGGAGCTAAACCTGCTGTCATAGAATTTGCCACTGCAGAATGTGGTTGCACCCAACCCGAGTATAATCAAAGCCCTGTTTTGAAAGGACAGAAAGGAAGCATTAAAGTAACTTATACCGCACCTAACGAAGGCTTATTTAAAAAAAGAGTCTCTGTTAAATTTGCAGGCGAAAAAGCAGTAACAGAATTAGTGATTGAAGGAGAAGTAATTAAATAAGTATCTACAAAAGAAAACTAGTTCACTACTAAATAGTCAAAAGTTAATATTCAAAAAAATCTATCATAAAAAAACCCTCTACCAAAATAGGCAGAGGGTTTTTTATATCTAGTAAGTTAACTAAAGACTAGTCAACATCCCAGAATATACGTGTAGCTAAAGGATCGATTGTTCCTTGTGCATTAACGTTCGCACCATTAGAACCTAATTCAGTTCCAGGATACCATAAACGTAATGGACGAGCTGTACCTACATAGTTCTTAGAGTTAGGAGTAACTGGGTAGTTATTCTTACGATACTCAGACCATGCTTCTAATCCATTAAAATAACCTAATGCTACCCATTTTTGGTAAGCAATAGTATTTAATTTATTAGTTGAGGCAGTAAAATCACAATCTTGCATTCCGTTAGTTAATAAAGCAGTCACATTAGCTGTGCTAGCTCCAATAGCGCGGAAGTTTTGTTTAACTCCTTCTTCATAATATGATTGAGCTGTACCTGTTAAGTTTACAGAAGCACCATAACGTTGCTTCGCTTCTGCTAAACAGAATTGAACTTCAGCAGCAGTCATGATAACGATAGGTCTGTTGTATTGACCTCTAACTAATAAGACTGGACCTACTGCAGAACTAGTTGCAGGTAAGTAACCAGCACTTGAACCGAAAGGAATACCAATATAGTTAGCAGCAATTTCAGGCTTAACGCTCACACCTGGATTTGCTAAGTCTTCATTTCCTGGTGCATAAGCAAAACGCTTTAAACGGAAAGTATCGGCATTTTTAATTAATTCTTTCACCATGAAATCGGTAATTCTTGGCCAGTTGTTATTACCTACTCTAGCACCTGTTTCTGTATAACCGTAGTTATTATAGATTGGGTTAATTTGACCAGAAGAAGCAACATAACCTGGGTTTGAACCTACTTCAGCTCCAGTAATAAAACCAGAACCTTCAGCAATGATTTTGTTAATCTCCGCAGTAATATAAGCATCTCTTCCGCTTACTCTTGATTGGCGCATTAAAATACGCAATTTCAAAGAGTTCGCAAATTTGATCCAGCTTGAATTGCTTCCTTTGAAAACGATATCAGAACTTGCGTAAGTGCTTGCAAAAGCATTTGCTTTTAAGTCCTTAATAGCATCATCTAATAAAACAATTAAGCCTTCATATACAGCTTTTTGATCATCAAATTTAGGGGCTAAATTGTCTACACCTTTCAAAGCTTCAGTAAATGGAATGTTACCATATAAGTCTACCAATTTTTGGTAGTTAAAGGCCTTCATTACTTTAGCGGGTCCTTTTAAATATTCTTGACTATACTTAGCAGCATTGTCAATTACATACTGATAATCGTAAAGATTATCATAAGTACCATCCCAATAGTTAAAGTCACCATTGGTAAAGGCATAAGAGAATAAAGTAGTAGAAATGATATAACCATTGGATTGTGTCCAATGACCAGACCAGAACATACCTACTTCATTTGGAGACACCATGCTTGAAGCAGAAGTGTTCAATGCATTCGCTAAAACGTATGCAGGTGTTGCGGTTGGAAGTGAATTCGGGTTGGTATTGACATTTAAAAAGTCTTTTTTACAACCTGTTCCCACAAGAACCAAAAACGCGGCGATATATAATTTATTTAGTTTCATATCTAATGTTTTAGTGTGTGGTTATTAAAAAACAAAATTTATATTAACACCAAATTGACGAACTGGAGGCGTTTGCAAGGTATTAGAAATACCTGAACCGTTTCCTGCTGTATAACTGAACTCTGGGTCAGTAAATTGGTTTTTGCTGTCAACAATGGTGAATAAGTTTCTACCGTATAATGCTACGTTAGCTGCACTGAAAATTTTTGTTTTCTTAACTAGTGCGCTTGGTAGTGTATATGATAAATTAACATCTCTTAATTTAATAAACCAGGCTGGTGTAACGAAGTTCTCAGCAATCAAACGGTAGTTGTTCACCCATAGAGCGTACTCTGGTTCGCGAACATGTACTGTTGTGTTAGGAACATCTTTTCCAGTTGTTGGATCTATGTAATAAGAGTTAGCGAAGATTTGGTCTGTTCTATTAGAAGTCCAAGCACCAGAACCTGTGAAGGTCATTTGACGACCAAGGTCAGAATACATTACGTTTCCACCACGGTATTCAAAGTTAAATGCTAAACGGAAATCTTTGTAAGAAACAGTTGAACCTAATCCCACCATGTCGCGAGGTAATGTACCACCACGAGCAGTAAGAGCAGTATTCTGAACTGGATAACCAGTTGTAGGACTTACTCTTCTCATACCAGAACCATCAGTTGAATAATAGTAACCATTGGTTTTAAGTATTGGGAAACGTTGTCCTAAGATAACGTTTGAAGTAGCGTAAGAGTACCCACCATAAGCGAACTGAGTAATACCAGGGAATAAATCAACCACTTTGTTGTCGTTGTATGAATATTTAACATTCACATCCCATTTAACTTTAGTATCACGTAAGATTTGCACTTTTAAGTCTGCTTCATAACCCCAGTTGTCTACTTGACCAACGTTAATTAACAAGTTAGAGAAACCTGTTGTATTAGGTACTTTCACTGTTAATACTTGACCAATTGAATTTTGCTTGTACCAAGAAACGTCTAAGTTCACTCTGTTTTTAAACATGCTTAACTCAGCACCTACTTCCATAGCGGTTACAAACTCTGGTTTTAAATTAGCATCAGGTAAAGTATTTCCTACTGATAAACCTACGTTGTTTCCATAAGGGAAATTCGCCCCGTTATTGTAAGAAAGATCTAAACCATATAAAGGAATATTGTCATTACCATTCTTGTTATAAGAAGTACGCAATTTAGCATAGCTCAAAGTATTGCTCTTTAAACCAGGAAAGGCGTCTGTTACAATAAATGATAAGGCAGCTCCATAATACAAATAAGAATATTGATTGGCCTCTCTTGTTTGTTTGAAGAAACGAGAAGTTGCATCATAACGAGCAGTCATGTTTAAGTTTAACCACTCCATGTTTTTCAAGTTCGTGTTTAAATCGGCGTAGTAACCAAACTTACGTTCTGTTGTGTTTGATTCACCACCACCTAAGTTACCTTGTCTGTTAGATACGTTGTAAACATCAGGTACTACAATTGAACTTGAAGAAACAGTAATGGCTTTAGTATAACGTTGGTATAAGCTATAACCTAAAGTCAATTTGTTTTGAACATTTGCGATATCTTTTTGGATACGCGCTTGGAATTCATTGTTCACTACGTTTTCAGTAGTAGAATAATCTGTAACACCACCTAAGATATCACCAATAGCACGGTAGATACCAGGATAGTCATCATCATGTGTCCAAGGATCAGGAATATAAGCACCGTTTTTAGCCCAGTCAGAATATTGGAATTTCTCTGTAGTGTTTTTACCAGTACGAGAGTTATTCATAATACCTAATCTGTTATAAAATTGCAACCAAGGAAGCGCACGATAAGTGATATCGAAGTTTCCAGAGATATTAGCATCTTTATATTTTGCACGGTTAATGTCTTTATTGAAATAAGGGTTATTATAATAGTCATTATAGTAACCATTAGGATTCGCAAAAGGATTTGTTCTCCAGTTTCTCATAGTAGTTAAATCTACCCAAGAAGCGGTGTTGATGATATCATTTTGGAAATCTGAAGTTGTTCTATCATAATAAGCTTGTGTCAATGCAGCGTTAAAGCTAGTAGAGACTTTGCCATATTCTTTAGTTGACTTCACACGAACACCTGTTCTATCACTTAAATCACCAGGAACAATACCATTAATTTTATTATTCTCTACTGATAAGTAATAACTAGATGTTTCATCACCCCCTTGGAAACTAGCTTGATGATTTTGAGAAATTCCCATATCAAAGCTTTTTAAACGAACGTCTTTAACGTCTGCATAAGGAATGACTAAACTAGATCCGTCTTGTAAAACACGACCAGCAATACGCATACTTCCATCATAATGATCACCATATTGTTGGTTCTCATAAGGACGCCAGTTTTCCTTAGCACGGTTTAATGCACTAGGATCATAACCTGCTTGACCGTAAACTAAAGGATAGTATTGAGAACCAGAACCATATTCATTTTGGAAAGCAGGTAAGAAACTTACTTGCTCAAAGTTGGTGGTGTTGGTATAAGAAACTTTTAATTTTCCTTTTGAACCTTGTTTAGTGGTAATAACTAAAGCACCGTTTACACCCGCAGAACCATACAATGTTGCCGCTTGACCACCCTTAAGGATAGAAACGTTTTCAACATCATTAGGATTGATAAGTGCTAAAGCAGTTCCGGTAGTTTGCATACCATCAATAACTACTAAGGCTTCATTGTTTCCAGTTAATGAACGATAACCACGTAAAACCACTTTCACTGAAGGGTCAACGCTATTATTCACAGTATATACAGCCAAACCAGAAACCTTACCCGCAAGGGCTTGTGTTAACTGAGGTGAGTGACCTACTGTAATTTCATCACTTGAAACTTTAGCATAAGAATATCCGATTTCTTTTGATTTCTTACGGATACCTTGCGCAGTAACAACTACGTTTTCTAGTTCATCAACTTGATGATTCAAAGTAATGCTTAATGAAGTAGCAGTTGCTCTCACTTCAGTAGAAGCGAAACCAGTTGCACTTACTTGCAAAGTTGCGTTTGCAGCGGCATTAATTTTGAAGTTACCTTTTTCATCAGCCACTACAGCTGAGGCTTGGCCCTTAACTTTCACTGTTGCATAAGAAACAACTACGCCTTTTTCATCTTTCACCGTACCGGCTACTGAACGAACTTGGGCATTTGCTGTTATCAAACTGCATAAAACAGCTAAGAAGAGCGAGGATAGAATTTTCTTCATTTGCTTAAATTTTAATTTTCTTAGCTAGGAAGCTACGAAAAATATCTAATGATGTTAAGGAATCGTTAAGAAATATTTAAGAAAATGGGAACAAACATTAATTTAGTACACTAAATAACTATATATTAATAATATATATATACTATTTAATTTATATAATATAGGTTCATTGGAAATTGGGATATTGCTATATTCTTGAAAGTTAAC
>CAITGN010000016.1:0-2393 GCA_903891965.1 uncultured Bacteroidota bacterium | reverse complement strand
AATCCCTGATTAATCTCCACTTTAGTTTGAGGGGGTATATTGGCCATATCCACTACTTGAATAGTGGCATCCGACTGGCCTAAGTATTTACGAATTGCCTCAATTTCATTATCTCTAATAATAGCAGGCTTTCGAAGAAAGTATAAAAAATTAACGACTCCTATAGTTGATAAAATTTTAGTGTGGTCTTCTTTGCTAGCTTTTATGAAAACATAAGATCTAAAGAGTGGTTCTTCGATAATCTTTTTTCTATCAGACCATTGTCTTTCTCTTTTTTGAACTGGGCACCAGCTTTCAAAACCATTTTTGGTTAATAAGCCGTCTACCTTTTTCTCCCATTTAGACTTTGTATATATGACATGCCATGTTTTAACATTGGCCCCGGTTTCAACTTTCATACGCCTCTATCCTTTTTTTGCGATTAAATTGGGCTTAGCAAACTCTGTTAATAATTTACTAGACTCACTTACTTGAATATCCTTAGCAACCATCTTCAACCAAGCCTGATACCTGTCTTGTTTTGATTTATCTGGATTATTATAAAACTTATCATAATCTGCTTTTAAAGCAGTCACCGTCATAGGTGTCTTCAATTTCAAAATATTTTCATTTTGTTGAATAACATTTTGAATTTCTTTTTTATACTGTCTGTATTTATTAATCTCTAAAGCCACCGGCTTATCTACTTGAGCAGACACCCATTGTAAGTTTTTCTTAAATCGAATAGCAGCGGTATCGTTCTTTATTTTATTATTGGCTTTTAAAGCAATAGTAGCAATCTCATTTGAACTTGTCCAAGGTGCATACTTAGCACGCTCCATCTCATCCCATGGCAAGGCAGATGGATTGTCTTTTTCACGGTATTTCAAAAACTCATAATCATCGGGGAATACCACATCTGGCACGACTCCTTTTCTTTGTGTAGAACTTCCAGTCACTCTATAAAACTTTTGGAAGGTTAATTTCACTGCACCATATTCGGTTTGAATACCCATCGCATCTAATGGTTTTCCGAAAGCTACATTTCTTTGCACCGTTCCTTTACCATAACTTGAAGTGCTTCCAACAATTAAACCTCTTTTATAATCTTGAATAGCTGCTGCAAAAATTTCACTGGCAGAGGCGCTGAATTCATTTACCATTACTACCAAAGGACCATCGTATAAAATACCAGGGGTTTCATCTGATAGTATTTGAGACTTGCCTTCTTTACTTCTTATTTGAACAACGGGTCCTTTATCTATAAACATGCCTACCATTTGCACTACTTCATATAAAGAACCACCCCCATTGTATCTAACATCAATAATAATGCCTTTTACTTTTTCAGCTTTTAATTTTTCTACTTCCTTCGCAATGTCTTTTGAACATCTTGCACCATCTTCTCTTTCAAAGTCGGCATAAAAATCGGGAAGTAATATATAGCCAATTTTTTCATTGCCATTTTGAATCACTGCACTTCTTGCAAAACCTTCATCAAGTACAATTTTCTCTCTAATTAAAGAAACTACTTTATTGGTACCATCTGGCTTTCTAACAGTTAGTCTTACTTCAGTGCCTAAATCACCTCTAATTAATTTTACAGCTTCAGTGGTTTCATATCCTGTAACATCCACAGGCTCTTCCGCGCCTTGTGCAACTTTAACAATAACATCATTCACCACTAAAAGCCCCGACTTCCAAGCAGCCCCGCCTGGTTGAATACTTGCAATTTTCACACCATTATCATCCTGCGTTAATTGAGCCCCAATACCATAGAAAGTACCACTCATTTGCTCCGTGAATGATCTTTTTTCAACTGGTGCAAAATAATCGGTATGCGGATCCATTAAACCTGTAATGGTATTTAAAAACGATTCAAATCTTTTTTCTTTATCAAAAGTTTTTTCTAAAAGGCTAAATCTTTTGATATAATTTTTCTTGATGGTTGCACGCGCATCTGCTTCCAACGCTACATCAGTTTTAACTATGAAATTATCTTTAACTGTGTCTTTTATTTTACTAGTATCTGCTATGGCTTTTGCCTTAGCATGTTTTTCTCTGTCTTCAATTAAGCTAACATATCTGTCCAAGACTTTATACTTAATAGCTTGGTTCCATCTTTTCACTCTTTCGGCTTCATTACTTGCATAACTCATTTTATCGGTATCTACCATTAAAGAGTCGTCTGTGGTGAAATCGAATGGCTTATCTATAATAGATTCAAAAATGGCTTTTATTTCTTTTGCTCTTCTTTCATAAATTGCATTTGCCGCAGGTTCAAATTGAATAGCTGCTCCATGTATTTCATCATCAATACTAGTTGCAAAAACTTTTAAGGAATCAATATCTGTTTGAAGTAGAATATTTTTTTCAGGATCCAATGTTTTTAAATAAGCATCGAACACTTCTTT
>CAITGN010000015.1:0-1881 GCA_903891965.1 uncultured Bacteroidota bacterium | reverse complement strand
TGCACTTAGTGCATCTACTTTTTCGTTGTTTAACAAAATATCCATCTTAACAATATCTGCTTCGCGATAACCAATTGGAGAATAATCGAATGAAGCATATCCCCTAGTTTGACTTTTTAATTTATCGTAAAAATCAAATACAATTTCCGTCATCGGCATTTCAAAAATTAATTCCACCCTAGTAGGTGTTAAATAACTTTGATTCATTAAAATTCCACGCTTACTTAAACAAAGGGTAATGATATTACCAATATAGTCAGGTGAGGTAATAATTTGCGCACGAATATAAGGCTCTTCAATATGCTCAATTTTTACAGGATCGGGCATTTCAGAAGGGTTGTTCACGATTATTTTTTCACCTCTTGTGGTATAAGCTATAAAACTTACGTTGGGAACTGTAGTAATTACGGTTTGGTTAAACTCTCTTTCTAAACGCTCTTGGATAATTTCCATATGAAGTAGTCCTAGAAATCCGCATCGAAATCCAAAGCCTAATGCTTGAGAAGTTTCTAATTCAAAAGTTAAAGAGGCGTCGTTCAATTGTAATTTTTCCATACAATCTCTTAGTTCTTCAAACTCATCGGTGTTAACCGGATATATCCCTGCAAATACCATGGGTTTCACTTCTTCAAAACCATTGATCATTTCACCTGGGTTATTCGCCAAGGTAATGGTATCTCCTACTTTAACTTCTTTAGCCACTTTAATGCCGGTAATAATATAGCCCACATCTCCTGCTCTCACTTCAGCCTTTGGTGTCATGGCTAATTTTAATACACCCACTTCATCTGCATTGTAATCTCTTCCAGATGCGACAAAACGAATTTTATCATTCTTCTTTAATACCCCATTCATAATACGGTAGTAAACAATAATTCCACGGAAACTATTAAAGACACTGTCAAAAATTAAGGCTTGTAGTGGCGCTTCCGGATCTCCCACAGGAGCGGGTATGCGTTCTGCAATGGCTTGTAAAATTTCTTCAATACCAATACCTGATCTTCCACTTGCAAGTAATATATCTTCTTGCTTACATCCAATTAATTCAATAATTTGATCGGTTACTTCTGGAATTTTAGCACCATCCATATCAATCTTATTAATCACTGGTATAATCTCTAAATTATTTTCCAATGCTAAATATAAATTGCTAATAGTTTGTGCTTGTATACCTTGAGAGGCATCTACTAATAATAAAGCACCTTCGCAAGCCGCTAAGGCTCTACTCACTTCATAACTAAAGTCAACGTGACCTGGTGTATCAATTAAATTGTAAGTGTAAGTGGTGCCTTTATGTATATAATTAATTTGAATAGCATGACTCTTAATGGTAATACCCTTCTCACGCTCTAAATCCATATCATCCAAAACCTGATTCATCATTTCACGCTCGGTAATCGTTTTAGTATGTTCTAATAAACGATCGGCCAAGGTACTTTTACCGTGATCGATGTGTGCGATGATACAAAAATTTCTAATATTCTTCATGAAGTTGTAACTAGTCTTTTAATTAAGAGAGTGCGTTTATAATAGCAGTGAATTCAGTAGCTACTAAAGAAGCGCCACCTACTAAACCACCATCCACATCTGGTTGAGAGAATATTTCTTTTGCATTAGAAGCTTTAACACTTCCCCCATATAATATAGAAATTTCATTGGCTACTACTTCACCATATTTACTAGCGAAGCAAGATCTAATGTAAGCATGTATATCTTGCGCCTGTGCACTAGATGCAGTTTTACCTGTTCCAATTGCCCATATAGGTTCATAAGCAATGACTACTTTAACAATAGCCTCCGCAGATAAATGAAATAATGAATTTTTTAATTGCGCTTCTACAAATGCATTTTGTGTTTCTGCTTCTCTAATAGACAATGGTT
>CAITGN010000014.1:0-7519 GCA_903891965.1 uncultured Bacteroidota bacterium | reverse complement strand
GGGCGTTTTTATCGTTTTTTTGGGTTTTATGTTTTCTCCTTACTTTTTAGGGGCTCAAAATGCTGCATTTAAGGAGGGTAAATGGGCTAAAATAGCCGTATCCAAACAAGGTATTTACCAAATCACAGGTGTTCAGTTAAAGACTTTGGGTTTCACACTGCCTATTAGTTCAACACAACTTCAATTATTTAATTATAATCTTGATCTACTCTCTGAAAAAGTACCTGCAACTATCTCCACAGAATTAACAGAAAATGCTATTCAGGTTCTTGACGGAGGCGATAATCAAATTGATGAAAAGGATTATATTTTATTTTATGCCCCAGGTGCTGTTCAGTGGAAGCAAGAGGCGATGAGTTTTTCTCCCACACATTATAAAAATGCGAGCAACGATTCTGTTTTTTATTTTCTAAGCATTGGATTAAATGGAAAAAGAATTAACAGCATTGATAACATAAATAGCCCGGCTGCATTAGTGGATAATTATGACGAAAGATGGCTAATAGAACTAGACAGTGTTTCTATATTAAATAGTGGTAAGTTATTGCTAGGACCTGCTATGGGAAAGGGTTTGGGCAAGCAATCAAAATTATCTTATCCCATTAATATAAATGGTTTATTGCTTTCAAGCCCCTTGAAATTATTAAGTAGATATGCGGCAACGACTTATCAAAGCCCTGCCTATTTTAATTTTAGTATAAATGATAATGCTATTAAAACTACCTCGGTAGCACCTGTAACAGGATTATTATATGATGAGTCTGCTAAAATTGCGCTAGATAGTTTTTCATATTCGTTAAATACAAATACGAATTTAACCAGTCCCGCTTCTGTAAATATTAGTTTTCAAGCAGAGAATGCAGCGGCTTCCGGATGGATAGATTATATAGAGATCAAGGCTAAGAGAAAATTAGGTTTTTGGGGTACGAATAGTTTTGGATTTAGAAATATATCAAGTTCTATCAAAGGAAATATACTGCAGTATCAAATTCAAAATGCAGATAACAATACAGATGTCTGGGAGGTTACTAATCCATCATTACCTAGAAAAATTTCTACAGAATATTCTTCTAATGGCTTAATTAGTTTTATACAGAAGGCCGATACCTTGCATGAATTTTTCGCAGTCAAACAGCAAGGCTATGAAACACCTAGCTTATTGGGACCCATGATTAATCAAAACTTGACGGCCATGGATGTGCCGGACTATATTATTATTTCGGCGTCCAATTATTTAAATGCCGCAAAGAAATTACAAGATTATCATAGCACAGCTAATGGTTTAAAAACGGCAGTCATTAATGTGAATGAAATATTCAATGAGTTTTCGGGTGGGCAGGCTAGTGCAATTGGAATTAGAAATTTTGTAAAATACTTATTGAATAAAGCAGCTACCAATAAAGTAGCAGCACCTCGTTACTTATTGTTATTTGGCATAGGGAATTATAATAGTAAAAATTACAATAGCGCCACGCAAATACCTGTTTATGAGTCCGCGGGTTCAACAGGGGTGCTTACCAGTTATCCCTCAGATGATTTTTATAGTATTCAAAACGACAATGATGATATTAATAATTTTATGGAGATAAAAAAACTCTCCATAGCTACTGGAAGACTTCCTGTAAGAAATAATGCAGAGGCGGATACAGTGGTTGAAAAAATAATTAATTATCAAAAAAATGTAAACGGAGGTGCTTGGAAAAATAAAATTACTTGGGTAGCAGATGATGGTGATGGTAATTTACATTTAGAAGATGCTGAAGAAATTGCTGCACATTTAGCACAAAAAAATCCAAGCTGGAATCAAAAGAAAATTTATTTAGATCTCTATGGGGCTACTAAAAATATAGCAGGTAATACTTATCCCTTGGTGAACAGTGAAATTACACAATCGGTTAATGAGGGTAGTTTAATTTTAAATTATACGGGTCATGGCAACTTTGCAAGATTAGCGGAAGAAGCGGTCATGAGTCAAACAGATGTTCAAGACTGGAATAATGCGAATAAATTACCCTTGATGATTACGGCTTCTTGCGATTTTGCGCCCTATGATCAGCCTCAATTAAGTCCTTTTGGATTCGACGCTTTAATGAAAAACAGTAAAGGGGTAATTGGGCTAGTAGCCGCTAGTAGATTGGTTTTCGCTTATAGTAATAAACAAATCAATGATCATTTTATTCAGCAATTATTGGTACCTGATAGCCTAGGGCGTTTTTTAACCATTGGGGAGGCATTGCAAAAAGCAAAAATGCAAGCCTGGGCTGCAGGAGAAGACCATATGAATGCCTTTAAATTTAGTTTATTGGGAGATCCTGCGATGCGCCTATCGGTACCTAAATATGATATAGGTATTACAAGCTTGAATCAAAAACCATTTACTGGAAAAGATACATTACTAGCAGGAAATAAATACACCATTAAAGGTTCGGTCAATAATAAAGGGCTTACACAAAACGATTTTAATGGGATACTAGATTTTGTTTTATATGATGCAGCTACCAATAAAAAAACATTGGCTAATGCAAGTTCAAGTAAGGTAACTTCTGTTGCAGTACAAGAAAATATATTGTTTAAAGGCAAAGTAACGGTAGCCAAGGGAAATTTTACAGTAGACTTTTTATTGCCTAAAGAAGTAAGCTTGCAAAAAAACTTAAAAATGCAATTGACTGCTTACAATAATTTTGCAGATGCTATAGCTGTATATGACAAAATAATTGCAACAGAGGCGGCTGGCTTGTTGATTAATGATAATCAAGGACCTTCTGTAAAAATATTTTTAAACGATAGTAATTTTGTAGTCGGAGGATGGGCTGCTGCAAGGTCCAATTTAATTTTACATCTTACAGATAGTGGAGGCATTCAAACTTCTGGCAATGCTTTGGGGCATGATATGGTTTTAGTCATAGACAATGATTATAAAAATACGGTAGTGCTCAATAATTATTTTGTGGCCAATCTTGATTCTTATCAAAAAGGGGAGCTCTTTTATGCTTTACCTTTTTTAGCAGAAGGTAAACATACTATAATGGTTAAAGTTTGGGATTTGCTTGGTAATTCAACTACTAAAACTATAGACTTTGTGGTTCCGTCATCGGAAATCATAAATGTAAAAAATTTATATAATTATCCCAATCCATTTAGTAGTTATACGCAATTTAGTTTTGAGCTAAATAAATTGGGCAGCCCTGTAGAAATTTCTCTAAGTATTTATAACAGTATGGGGAATTTGCTTTTCACCAAACCATTAAGTGGAACCTATAAAGCCAATAGGGTGGTCGTAAATTGGGATGGCACTGGTATGGGGTCTGCGCAAATACAAGCTGGTGTTTATTATTATAGATTAACCATTAATGACGGTACTGGCACTCGTTTTTTAACCAGCAAGCTTGTAAAATTTTAAAAATATAACACAATGTATTTTGTATCTTTACTTTTTAATAGTCGCTATTTAGAAATATTATGATGCGTAGAAAATTTAGTCCCTTTTTTTTATTTATTGCATTGACTTTTATAAGTCAAGTGGTAAATGCGCAACTCAATCCCATTAGAATTCAAAGTACTGCGGTTCCTTTCATGTTAATTTCTCCTGATGCGCGTTCTGGTGGTATGGGAAATTTATCATTAGCTATGTCACCTGAAGCTAATGACCTTTTTGGCAATACCGCAAAGCTTCCCTACTTAAATGAAGACAGAAGTTTTTTAATAAACTATACGCCTTGGCTAAAGGACTTAGGATTAAACGATGTGTATTTAGCAAGTGCGGGGTTTTATAAAAAATTAGATAATAAGAGTAGTATTAATAGCGCTCTTCGTTTTTTTAGTCTTGGTAATATCGACTTTTCGGATGAATCAGGCAATATAAATTTGCCTTCTCAAAGACCTTCGGAATTTAGTTATGACTTTGGCTACAGTACTTTATTAACAGACAAAGTAAGCATGGGTGTTACCTTGCGTTATATTCATTCTAAATTAGTTTCTGGATCATATGGCGGAACAGCTATTAACTATCGAGCAGGTAATACATTATCGGGTGATATAAGTATGTTTTATAAACAAAACGAAGATATGCATGGTTTTCACGGAGGCTTATTACTCTCTAATTTGGGAGGCAAAATCAGTTACTCTAATGAAACAAAGAATAAATATTTTATTCCAGCCAATTTAGGATTAGGGGTGGGCTATTTAAATGTAATAGATGCTGAAAATTCCATTGAGTTTGGTGTAGACGTAAACAGGATAATGGTACCTGCGAATCCAGACAATAGCAATACGGAATCGGTGAATCAGTACTTTTCACAATCAGTGGTATCGAGTTGGTTTAATTCCTTTAATAATAAATATGGAATGCCTATTGGAGAATCTTTAAAAGCTTCTTTAGGTGTTGAATACAATTATACGAATCGTTTTTTTATAAGAGGGGGCTATTTTATTGATAATAATAAGAACCTAGGAAGTATGCAATATTTTACCCTAGGCACTAGCTTCCAATATCAGCAGTCAAAATTTAACATTTCTTATTTAGTGCCTTCTGGGGGCGGGATTACCAAGAATCCTTTATCTAATACACTTAGGTTTGGTAGCATTTTCTACTTCTAATTGCCTATTTTTGTTGATATGTCAACAGCGGTTCAAATAGTCAATAAAAGTCATCATCCTTTACCGGAATATGCCACTACTGGTTCATCGGGTATGGACATCAGAGCCTTTTTGACTAGTCCTATTAGCATGGCGCCCATGGAAAGAATTTTAATTCCTACTGGATTATTTTTAGCCCTTCCTGAAAATTGGGAAGCGCAAATTAGACCAAGAAGTGGACTAGCCATTAAGCAAGGGCTTACTTGTTTAAATACACCAGGTACCATTGATGCAGATTATAGAGGGGAGTTAAAAGTGATACTCATTAATTTATCTAATGAAGTTCAAATAATTTCAGATGGTGATAGAATTGCGCAAATGGTTTTTCAAAAAGTAGAGAAAGTAATTTTACAAAAAGTGGAAATCTTAGAAGCTACCGAAAGAGGAGCCGGGGGCTTTGGCCATACGGGCAAAAAATAATAAGTAAATGAAAAAAGGTTTTTATATTCTTGGATTGATTTTATTTTTAGCATCTTGCTCCACCTATAGAAAAGTGCAAGTGATAAAAGATGCTTTATCAAAAAGCGATTCCACCAATGCCGATTTGCTATCCAAAAAACCAAAGGTAGATTCCGCTGCCATCATCAAAGGCGTATTGAATAAAATTGAATTGGCTAAGATTGATTTTACCACCATGAATGCCAAGTTTAAAGTAGACTATGAAACTTTAAAAAATGCAGATAATTATATTGTCAATGTAAGTATCCAAAAAAATAAAGCTATTTATTTAACCGTAAGAGGTGCTATGGGCGTAATTGGTTTAAAGGCGCTTATAAATAAGGACAGTGTGGTATTAATTTATCCTTTAAGTAAAAAAGTAGAGCGTAAGCCTTTGAGCTTTTTACAAGACGTATTAAAAATACCATTTACCTATGCCACTGTAGAAGACTTAGTGATAGGCAATCCTATTTTCATGAGTAATACCAACATTATTTCTTATAAAAATAATAATGGAAAATTACAGGTAGGGTTAATAGGTGCTTTATTTAAAAATTTAATTATTTTAAATGAGGATAATACTAAAATTTTAAATTTAAAATTAGACGATGTAGATGTAAATCAACACCGTACTTGTGCTATCTCTTATAGCGACCACATTAGCTATGCTAAGTTTCAATTTCCGCAGTACCGAGATATTTCAATAGCGGCCAATAATAAGTTAGAGATTCATATGGAAGTGAAAGAATTTGGTTTTGACGAACCATTAAAATATACTTTTGCGATACCTAAAACAGGCAAACGCAAATAATTTATTGACATTATAAATGACAACATGATTAAAAGGGCTTTATTTATTTTATTTACAATGGTAGTGCTTGGCTTGCAGGCTTCTGCACAAGCAAATTCCTCTAGAGAAGACTTGCAAAAACAAGAACAAACATTAAGAAAAGAATTAGATGAGCTGAATCAGTTATTGGAACAAACCAAAAAGAACAAAAAAAATTCTTTAGGACAATTGGAAGCTATTAGAAGTAAAATTTCAAAAAGAAAATCACTTATTAATGGTATTGCAAGGCAAGTAAAAATTCTAGACGACGCTATTTATACTAACCAATTAGATGTTCAAAAATTAAACAAGGATTTAGATACTTTAAAAACGAGATATCAAAAAAGCATTGTATTTGCTTACAAAAGCAGAAGTGGTTATGAGTACTTAAACTTTTTATTTTCAGCAGGCAGCTTTAACGATGCGGTAAAAAGAATTACCTATTTAAAGAGCTATAGACAAAATAGAGAAGCGCAAGCAAATGCTATTGATTTATCGCAAAACGATTTAAACGCTAAAATAAATATATTAGGCGCGAATAAAAAAGACAGGTTGAAGACATTGGTCGTGCAGAATGAACAATTAAAGGTATTAGTAGTAGACCAAAAAGAGCAAGATAAAATTGTTAAACAATTAAAAAGCAAGGAACAAGAGATTACTGCACAAGTGCGTCAGAAAGAAGCGCAAAGAAAGAAAATGCAGTCTGCTTTATTAACCATTATTAGAAGAGAAACTTTAGAAGCGGAGCGTAAAGAAAAAGAGAGAATAGCAAAATTAAAAGCGTCTAATGATGCGTCGAAAGCTACGGCTAAAAATAATGCAGATGACAATACACCAACTAGGTCTAGTTCTAAGAATTCAAAAGTAGGTAATGTAGAAGGTGGTTTAACTAGCACCACAGATAACCGACCTTATTCTGCATTAGAAACCACGGAAGAAGGAAGAGAGGCGTCTATCTTATTTGAAAACAATAGAGGGAGTTTGCCTTGGCCAGTAGATAGAGGTAATGTGTACATACATTTTGGAGTGGAGAATATTCCGGGCACTAAGTTAAATCGTAAAAGTGATGGCATTGAATTAGCCTTGCCTAAAGGAAGTTCTGTTAAAAGTGTTGCCAATGGAGTAGTGAAATATACAGGTGATATCAATGGTGATTTAACCGTATTTATTCAACATGGAAAATATTTTTCTACCTATACGCATTTGAGTAGCATTAATGTAAGTAAGGACCAGGAAGTTAGGGCCGGCACTTTACTAGGAAGGTCGGGCATTAATTTAGACGGAGAAGGCGCACTTTTATTTATGATCAATAATGAAAAGGGGGCTTTCTTTGATCCTGAAACTTGGTTAAAGAATAGAAGGTAGATTCCAATTTCTTTTTCTGCACTTCTTTTTTTATATTACAATCCATTAACTGATTGTTATGTCAAAATATATCTTATCCTTTGATCAGGGTACTACGAGTAGTCGTGCCATTTTATTTGATCATCAAGGTCAAATTCACGCTACTTCACAAAAAGAGTTTCAACAAATTTTTCCAAAGCCAGGATGGGTGGAGCATGACCCTTTAGAAATATGGAGTACGCAAATGGGCGTTGCTACCGAAGCCATAAGTAT
>CAITGN010000013.1:0-4993 GCA_903891965.1 uncultured Bacteroidota bacterium | reverse complement strand
TCTTTCTTTCTAAATAAACTCATAAATAATTGGTTTGTTGTGGTTTCAATTTATCTTGGAAAATAGCACTTTTTTTGCAAAATTAGGCTATAATTCTACGGAAAATGACCCTTTTTTTTGCTTATTTTTTTAGTACTTAAGTCTTATATTGCAGCAATTACTATTGTATGAAAAAATCGAATAAACTTACTATTTACATTGTCATTGCCATGATAGCCGGGGCTATTTTAGGCTATTATATTCACGAAAATTATAATGAACAAACCATTGCTGCTTTTGCTAAAAACAGCAAGCTATTAACGACCATTTTCTTGCGTTTGGTACAAATGATTATTGCGCCTTTAGTGTTTAGTACCTTGGTAGTGGGTATTGCAAAATTAGGCGACTTAAAAACAGTGGGCCGTGTGGGAGGTAAGGCTATGTTATGGTTTATTACAGCATCGCTTGTGAGTTTGTTAATTGGGTTAGTACTTGTAAATCTTTTTAAACCAGGAGAAGGAATTGCATTAAGCAATGCCGATACCAATGGCGCTAAAGATTTACTAGGTAATACAAAATCTTTTAGTTTAGCCAACTTCGTAGAACATGTTTTTCCTAAAAGCATGTTTGAGGCCATGTCCAATAATGAAATATTACAAATTGTTATTTTCAGTATTTTCTTTGGTGTAGCAGCCGCTGCTATTGGAGATGCAGCCAAAGGTTTTATTAAAGCATTGGAAACAGTTTCGCATATAATTTTAAAAATGGTGGGCTATGTGATGAACTTTGCACCACTTGGTGTTTTTGGTGCCATTGCTGCAGTTATTGCAAGCAAGGGCTTAGCCATTTTTGCTTTTTACGGCAAATATTTATTATTCTTTTTAATAGGTATTGGTGTGTTATGGATATTCTTATTAGGTGTGGGCTTTTTAGTTTTAGGTAAAAGAATACCTTCTTTATTAAGACATATTACTTCTCCCTTAGTCATTGCTTTTAGTACTACTAGTAGTGAAGCTGTATTTCCTAAATTATCCGAAGAGCTTGTGCGTTTTGGATGCAAGGACAAAATTGTTTCTTTTATTCTTCCATTAGGCTATTCTTTTAATTTAGATGGGAGTATGATGTATATGACTTTTGCAAGTATGGCTATTGCGCAAGCCTATGGTGTGCATATAGATATTGCTACACAGTTAACCATGCTAGTGGTGTTAATGTTAACCAGTAAAGGAATAGCGGGTGTGCCGCGCGCTTCTTTAATTGTAGTTACTGCCACTTGTGCTATGTTTAATATTCCACCAGAAGGCATTGCTTTAATTTTACCTATTGACCATTTCTGCGATATGTTTAGATCCACTACCAATGTACTAGGTAATAGCTTGGCCACCACGGTGGTAAGCAAATGGGAAGGAGCACTTGAAAATCCGGCGCAAGCTTAAATATTTTATTGATGATTACATTATTAGACGCCTTTCATTGGAGCCAATTATTACAACCTCAATATTATATTGAAAATGGAGGGCTTTGGTTATTATTATTTGTAGTGTTTGCAGAAACCGGATTATTCTTTGGTTTTTTCTTACCAGGAGACAGCTTGCTTTTTGTAGCGGGTATATATAGTGCACCATTAGCTGCTCAAATTTTTGCAAGTGACAATGAATGGCTTAATTTATTTATTATATTTTCTTTTATTTCAGTGGCAGGTATTTTAGGTAACTATGTGGGCTATCAAATTGGTAATAAAGTGGGGCCTGCCATGTATGACTGGAAAGAAAATTTATTTTTTAAGAAAAAATATTTAATACAAGCACAAGACTTTTATGAAAAGCATGGAGGACGTGCTATTGTTATTGCTAGGTTCATTCCAATTGTAAGAACATTTGCACCTATTGTAGCGGGTATTGTAAAAATGGATAAGGCAAAGTTTACTTACTTTAATGTGTTGGGTTGCTTAGCCTGGGTAGCTTCTATGCTTTGTGCAGGGCATTTTTTACAATCTTATATATTAAATCAATTTCAGTTCGATTTAAAAAAGCATTTAGAAATAATTGTATTAGTTATTGTATTTGTAACTACCGCTCCAGTTATTTTTCAAGTGCTCAAGCATAGAACAAAAAAATAGGTTGCAAAAAATAAAACGGATAATAATTTTTTTTAAAAATATACTAACCATTAAAAGCGTATGACCACTAATAAACAAATAGGAATATTGTCACTGCCTGTTTTAGTAGCAGCCCTTGGCTATTTTGTAGACGTATACGACTTGCTTTTATTTACTATTGTAAGACAACCTAGTGTAATGAGTTTAGGATCCACTGCTGAAACTATTATTGTAGATAGCGCACATATTATTAACTGGCAAATGTCGGGTTTGTTAATTGGAGGTATTTTATGGGGTGTATTGGGTGATAAAAAAGGAAGACTAAAGGTTTTGTTTGGATCTATTATTCTTTATTCAACTGCCAATTTTTTAACCTCCTTTGTACAAACCGTTGACCAATATGCGTATTGCCGTTTTCTAGGAGGTATTGGTTTAGCAGGTGAATTAGGTGCTGGTATTACACTGGTTTCTGAAATGCTTCCTAAAAACAAAAGAGGTATTGGTACTTCCTTGGTTGCAGGTATTGGTTTGTTTGGTGCTGTCTTTGCTTATTTTACATTTAAGGCCACTGCCGATTGGAGATTATGTTATCAAATAGGAGGGGTGCTTGGTTTTTTTCTATTAATATTACGCGTTAAAGTAGCAGAGTCCTTTATGTTTGAGTCGGCTAAACTAGCCAATATTTCAAAAGGTAATTTTTTATTATTCTTTAGTTCTTATAAACGTTTTTCTAAATACATCAAGGCCATATTAATTGGACTTCCCACTTGGTTTGTGATTGGTGTGATGGTGAATTATAGTAATAAGTTTGCATCTACTTTATATGGAGTGAATTTAATTGATTCAGGTAAGTCGGTGATGTTTGCCTATATAGGTATTGCCACGGGAGATTTACTTATTGGTTATGTAAGCCAATATTTTAAAAGTAGAAAAAAAGCCTTACTCTTATTTTATACTTTTAGTGTAATAGGAATGGTTTTGTTTTTTAGTAATTTCAATAATACCGACGATAGAATGTATGCCATTTGTGGATTTTTAGGCTTTAGCACGGGCTACTGGGCTATTTTCAATACCATGGCAGCAGAACAGTTTGGCACGAATTTAAGAGCCACCGCCGCCACTACTATTCCGAATATGGTAAGAGGGGCCCTGCCTTTAATTAATTTTTTATTCTTAGATATTTTACAAAAGAGTATGGGTTGGAATATTGTACAAAGTGGCATTTTCACAGGGGCTACTGTAATGCTCATTACCCTTATTGCTTTTGTTTATACAGAAGAAACTTACCACAAGGATTTAGATTATCTAGAACATGATACCCCACTTCCATAGTTATTCAAGAGTATGCGTTTATTATTTATACGTTTTTCTTCTATTGGTGATATTGTTTTAACCACGCCGGCGGTTCGCTGTGCTAAAAATCAAATACCGGGTGTTGAAATACATTTTTTAACCAAGCTTTCTATGAAAGATTTGGTGATAGGAAATCCGAACATTGATCATTTTCATTTTTTAGATGAAAATATTGACCATACTATTGCTGCATTAAAAGAAATACCCTTCGATTATATCATTGACTTACATCATAATATTAGAACTTGGAAAATTAAAAAAGCCTTAGGGGTCCCTGCATTTTCTTATAAAAAGTTGAGTATCCAAAAGTGGTTGTTTGCAAAAATAAAACTCAATTTTTTACCTAAGACCCATGTATGTGATAGGTATATCGATACCCTTCAACATTTTAAAGTAACCAATGATGGCAATGGTTTAGATTATTTTTTCCCCAAGGACTATAGTTTTAAAGCAGCTAATTTACCTACAAGTCATCAGGCGGGTTTTATTGCCTTTGTAATTGGGGCTTCTTATTATAATAAACAAATGCCTGTTCAAAAATGGATTGAACTCGCATTGCAAATTAATAAGCCCATTGTACTTATTGGAGGTAAGGATGATATTAGAAGCGCTAATGAAATAGCCGCTGCCGTTCCCCATTTTATATACAATGCGACAGGCAAATATGACTTAAAAGAGTCGGCTAGTATTATTCAAATGGCGCAGGTGGTGGTTTCACACGATACTGGTTTTTTACATGTGGCAGCGGCCTTTAAAAAACCTACCATTACTATTTGGGGAGCAACCAGCCCTGCATTACAGTTTGAAGCCTATTATCCAAAAGTTTCTAGTACGCCTCATTATAATTCTATGGTAACTCAATTAAGTTGCCAGCCTTGTTCGAAGCAAGGGGAAAGTAAATGTCCAAAAGGGCATTTTGCTTGTATGCGACTACAAAATATTAATACCATTGCTACAAAGGCAAATGAGTATTATAAGGCTGTATAAAAAAAGCCTCCTACATTTAAGTAGAAGGCTTTTATATAAATAATTACGAGTTAATTATAATGTTTTTAAAACATCGTTCATACTTCTAACAGCGTCTGCGCTTTTGTTAAAGACTGCTTGCTCATCAGCAGATAAATCCATAGTAACAATTTTCTCCCAACCATTCTTACCAATTACTACAGGAACGCCTAAGCAAATATCTTTTTGTCCGTATTCGCCATTCAAGCTTACGCAACAAGTAAATAATTTTTTCTCATCTCTTACAATACTTTCTACTAATGCTGCTCCTGCTGCACCTGGTGCATACCAAGCGGAAGTACCTAATAATTTAGTAAGGGTGGCGCCGCCTACCATGGTATCATTTACAATTTTTTCTTGCGCTGCTGCATCTAAAAATTTAGTAACAGGAATGCTGTTCCAAGTAGCGTGCTTAATTAATGGAATCATAGTAGTATCGCCGTGTCCACCTACTACAATGGCGTTTAAGTCGGCAGGGCTACAATCTAAAGCAGTGCTTAATTGATATTTGAAACGAGCACTATCTAAAGTACCACCCATTCCAATAATTCTATTTTT
>CAITGN010000012.1:0-4992 GCA_903891965.1 uncultured Bacteroidota bacterium | reverse complement strand
TGCTGTTGCCATTTTATGCGAAATGGCTGCTTATGAAAAAGCGAAAGGCCGAACTTTATTTGATAAACTCATTGAACTATATGTACAATATGGTTTTTACTATGAAAACTTAATTAGTATTACCAAAAAAGGAATGAATGGGCAAGCAGAGATTGCCAAGATGATGGAAGACTACAGACAATCTCCTCCTACTATGATAGATGGAGAAGCGGTGATCACCTTATTGGATTATGAATTACAAGTAGGTAAAAATTTGGAAACAGGGGAGACTTGGAAAATAAATTTACCAAAAAGTAATGTGCTACAATTTATAACAGCCAATGGCAGTAAAATTTCAGCTAGACCTAGTGGAACAGAGCCTAAAATAAAATTTTATTTTAGTGTGAATACAATATTAAAAGACAAAGCAAGTTTTGATACTACTTATCAAATGCTACAAGATAAAATCAAGGCCATCATTTCATCAATGCAATTAAATTAATAGCATGAGAAAATGGGAAGATTTAGTAGATACTTATTTGCATAAAGGACTTAGAAAAAAATTAGTAGAAATTTTAAAAGAGAAAGGCATCACCGATTTAAAAGTATTGGAAGCCATTCATGCTATACCTAGGCATTATTTTTTAGATTCTGCCTTTGATAAAATTGCTTACGAAGACCGCGCCTTTCCTATAGCTGCCGACCAAACTATTTCACAACCTTATACGGTGGCTTATCAAACCCAATTACTACAAATAAAGAAAGGGGAGAAAGTGCTTGAAATAGGCACGGGGAGTATGTATCAAACCACGGTACTAGCTGCCATGGGTGCCCAAGTTTTTACTATTGAAAGACAAAAACAATTGTTCGAACAAACGCCTACTTTTCTTTTTAAAGAACAGTATCCCAATATTCAATTTTTCTTTGGGGATGGTTTTGAAGGCCTACCCTTATTAGCGCCCTTTGATAAAATTTTAATTACAGCAGCTGCACCTAAGATTCCAGAAAAATTATGGGCACAATTAAAAGTGAGCGGCAAAATGATCATTCCTTTAGATGAAACCGACGCAGCACAAAGAATGCTCAGGCTCACTAAAAAAAGAGATGGCTCTGTAAAGCAAGAGAAGTTTGATACTTTTTCTTTTGTACCTATGCTAGAAGGAAAAACCCAGAAATAAACTTTCTATCTTTTAAAAAATTTATTGAGGAGGCATTTGATCCATACCGCCACCATCTTCTGATTTATTATTCTTACGTTTCAATAAATTCACATCAAATTTTCCGAAACGGTAAGAGAAGTTCAATCTAAAGAACTGTTGGTCTCTCACTCTTGTTACGTTTTGAATAAAGTATTGACTTTCTGAATAGGTTTTATTCACTCTTGTTTTGAATACATCACTTACACTGAAAGATAAACTTGCTGTTCTTCCACCAGTTAAGGTCCAATCTTTTTTAACGGCCATGTCGAAGTCGTAATAAGGCAGGTTATAACCTTGTGCAGTAGACTGAGGACCGCCGAAGCCGCCACCCATACCACCAAATCCGCCTCCACCACCGCGACCTCCTCCACCTGGAGGTAGAATAGTTTTCGCTTGGTATTGACCACTAAATTGAATTGAATAGCCCTTTGGTAATTTGAAAGTATTATTCATCTTACTAAACCAACTGGTTAAATTATTATTTACATCTTGACCAGGTATAGTGGCTTGTATAGAAGAATTAAATAAGTTAAAACTTAAGTTCATATCCCACCACTTAGCAATGGCAGTTTTATTACTTAATTCAAGTCCATAAGTAATCGCTGTATTGGCATTAATATAAGAACTATAAAAAGCAGAATCGTTGGTAATTGGATTAATGGCCTTGTAGATATAGTTGGTAATTAAGTTAGTACTATACTTATAATAGGCATTGGCTAAAAAGTTAGACCCTTTTTGATAAGCATTGTTATATCCTAATTCAAAAGAATGCGTGAATTGAGGATCTAAGTTGGGGTTACCCACTGAGATGTTTAAAGGATCGGTATAATCAGGGAAGGGTTGCAATTGAAAGAAGTTAGGCGCATTGATACGCTTTGAGTAATTCAATTGAACATCTTGTTTGTCATTTACTTTATAAGTAATAAAGGCGCTTGGGAATAAAGAGATAGGGAATGATTTTTTAAAATGTAAAGAATCGAAACCTTTGTTGTTTTGAACATCCACAGTATAAGACCTGTTTTCTGCTCTTAAGCCAACTTGGTAGCTTAAATTATTCTTTTTCCCATTTAAGTTCACATAGCCCGCTAAAATATTTTCACCATAATTATATTTTGTACTTACGCTGCTTAAGTAAATATTATTTCTAAATTGGTCCCTGCTATTATATTCATCTCTAGTATTATAACGAATACCTGTCTCAAACTTTACAGCATTTTTAAATTCGCGTGCGTAATCAATATTAGTAGTATAGTTTTTATTGTTACCTGCTCCATTGCTTCTTTGATTCAAGTAGCTTGAATTAACGGTAGACCAGTTATTGCTAGTAGACTCATTGTAATTAAAATCGGCAGTGATTTCATGTCCTTGTTCAGCAAATAAATGCTTGAAACCTAATTGGCCGCCTTTGTTTAAGAAATCAAAATTGGAAGCGTTGTCTAAGCGGGTAGCAGGCTTATTGTTTAATGAGTCTAAGGTTTGGGTACCTGTAGAGCCCATCGCGCCTTGCATAATATTGGTGTATAAAGAAAACGAGTTTCTATTGTCTGGCAAATAGTCCATACCTGCTCTATAGAAATTAAAAGAACCATTACCTGTATTATCACTAATTGTATTGACAAAGCTTGGTAGGCTAGTGCCTAGAATTTCTCTTTCATTCTTGCTGCTATTAATAGATTTTCTTCCATTGATATTAGCGCTTAATGAAAAATTCAGTTTGTTATCTCTAAGATTTAAATCTCCACCGCCATTAAATTTTCCACGCATGTCAATACCCGATCTAATACCACCATTGTAACCATTCTTTTTATTTTTCTTTAATACAATGTTTAAAATACCTGCATTGCCACCCGATGCATCATATTTAGCAGAAGGGTTGGTAATTATTTCAACTTTATCAATAATGTCTGCAGGAATTTGATCCATGGTTAAAGTTGTAGGACGGTTGTCAATAAGCAAAGTGGGCGTTGCATTTCTTAAAGTCACATTGCCATCAATATCTACATTTAAATTAGGAATGCTTTTCATGACTTCCACGGCAGTTTGCCCTGTACTCACTAAATTTTTATCGACATTGAATATCTTACGATCAATACCCATTTCAAATTGAGGTTTAGCAGTAGAAGTGACTGTTACACTTTGTAAATCGTTAGGGGACTCTTCTAATTTAATATTGCCTAAGTCTTTATCTACTAAGGCCATCATTTCTTGCATGCTTTGTCCGCCACCCATTTTTATGCCAAAGCTTAATTGCTTTTCTAATTTTTTATAACCCACACTTGAAATACTTAGTTTGAAATTGCCCATCACTGGTAAGCTTTCAAAACTAAAATCGCCATTGGCAGCAGTTAACATAGTACCTAAAATAGCCTCAGTTGTTTTTTTGGTAATAGGGTCGAATTTGCTTCCTTTTATTTGAAGTGTTACGCCTTCAATTCCTTTTTTATTGGCATCAATTATTTTACCATAAAAATGTCCCTGATTCATATTGGCCCCACCTGCTCTTGCTGCAACAGATGCAGGAATTTGTGCGTAGGAACTCATTTGAATAAGTAAAAAAGAAAGGAGGATAAATATATTTTTCATACTAATTGGATGCGTTTTTGTTCTCTGAGTTTATTTGATTTGCAAATATCTGCCATAATCTCTAAGGGTGGCAGCTAGAATGTATAAACGGCAATTTACAGGGTACTTAAAATGAACTGTAAAATTAGGCCCCAAATAAAACCTAGGGCAAAAGCCATAATTCTTATTTTTTGACTGGCTTTTAGCAGGTATGTTTCAAGTTTTTTAGACCATTTGGTTTCTATGTTCAACAAAAAGGCGTTTGCTGTTGATTGAGTAAATTCGGATAGAAGGGAAGGGAAAATCTGCTCTAGCTCTTCTAAGAAGACTTCTTTTAGTTGCGTAATGGTTTTATCTCCTATAAACATGGAAATAACAGGCATTTTTTGGACCAATCTTTCTTTAAAAAACGCATCCAATTTGCTGTCTATAAAAGGAAGTAATTTTTGAAAGCTATCCCCCTGCGTTAGTTGGGGTAGTATTTGACCAATTGAAATTTGACCTGCCTTTTTTGAAAAAAGACTTTGCCATTCTCTCCCAGCCACGCGTATGCTTTGATGAGGGAAGAAAATGATTTTAATAAATCCCCAGCTAATAAGCCAGCCAAAGCAGGCTACTAATAAAGGCAATAAAACTATTTGCATACAAAATTAGTTAACATAAAAAAACCTATCCTTCGCCCGAATGATCGGAAAGGATAGGTTTTGGGGAGAACGATGGGTCTCGAACCCACGACCTACAGATCCACAAACTGTCGCTCTAACCTACTGAGCTACGCCCTCCATTTAGGGTCGCAAAAATACGTTAAATAAGGAACCAAAGAAAGAAGTTTTCCATGTTTTTATAAATTTGTCATAAAAATGATGGCTTTATTTCAATTATAGTCCTATGATAGGCATTTTATACTATTTTTGAAATACTTCATGCACGAGATTATGACATACGTAAAACAAAATAAGTGGAAATTTTTTGCCACTTTGGTACTAGTAGGAGGGTTGTTTTTCGCTTTTAACACCTTTAATACTGCTAATTCAGAAACTTCAGAAATTAGACATAGAAAGTTATTGTCTACAGTAGGTCGCTTGCTAGAAAGTGAACATTATAGCCCAAAGGTTATTGATGATAAATTTTCAAAAGAAGTGTTCGATGCTTATTTAAAAACATTGGATCCTGAAAAAAATATTCTACTTCAAACAGATATTGATTCCTTAAAAGTTTTTGCAACTAGTATTGATGATGAAATACATGGAGC
>CAITGN010000011.1:0-2461 GCA_903891965.1 uncultured Bacteroidota bacterium | reverse complement strand
TTTTGTTTATGGCAACTACTACAAGAAATGGTATTGGTAGTGCTTAAATTTTTATCATAAAAAAGCACCCTTCCTATACTGGCTTTAGCATTGGTGATGACATTGTTACCGGTATTGTCTTTATTAATATAGTTAGGAATTGCTTGGTTGGCATAGTTAAGTAAATTCAGTGGGTCGATATTGGTTCCGAATGTTAATTTAATAGCAGCATAAGGATCTACCACTGTCATTGCAGCGGGGTTATTAGTTTGCGTATTCCCACCCGTATTTGAAGGGATAGATGGTAAGGCAAGGTCGGTTTTGGAACAACTTATGATTAAGCCAATCAATAGCAGAAATGCAATGGTAACTAAGTTTGATTTTTTCATAATGATAAGTTTTAAGTTATTCAATAATATTCTCGTAATATATAGCAGAAATAATTCTACATACTAGCCTTCTTATTTTTGAATAAGACCTTAAACTTTAATAAAGGTTTAAGCAAAACACCTGCTTTTAACTTATTTTTAAGAAATAGGAGATTGTAAAATATATTGCCCTGCTAATTCAGTAAAGCTTTTTACTTCTAAAGCTTCCCAGTTTTTATCTTTTTGTAAATAAGGCGCTATTATACTTGCTGCCATTGGGGCTACTGCTATGGCTAATTTTGCATCTAAAAAAAGTAGCCTCATTCTTCTAGCTAAAATATCTTCAATGCATATAGCCATTTCATATTTTACTGCATACACTAAGCCTGCCTTGGTAAATGTATAATTTGGATGTACTAGTTCTTTTAATGAAATATCATTTTTTAAAATTTCATTCATTCTATTTTCTTTCTCAAGCTCATCTCCAATTGGAGTATGAGCAGTAGTACACTTTACTTTATTGAACTTTCCTATAAAGGCTGCATTGTCCACTGCATCAGCAGCCATTTTTCTATAAGTAGTCCATTTACCTCCCGTAATAGTTATAAGCCCAGTGGGCGATACGCTTAAATGATGTTCACGCGAAATAAGCGCCGAGCTTACCTTATTTTTTTGTTTCACTAGTGGTCTTAAGCCAACATAAACTGAATTTATATCGGCTCTTGTTATTAAGCTGGTACAATACCTATTTATATGTTTAATGATAAATTCAATTTCTTCTTCTAAAGGTTTGGGTTCAAATGAAATTTCTTCAATAGGCGTATCGGTAGTGCCTAGAACCACTTTATCATGCCAAGGCACAGCAAATAAAACACGGCCGTCGTCGGTTTTAGGTATCATCATGGCATCTGTGCCTGGAAAAAATTTAGCATCAATAACTAAATGAATTCCTTGGGAAGGACTTACTAAATCATGTTCTAATTCATTATCCATTTGTACAATGGCATTGGTAAAAACACCTGTGGCGTTTACAACTACCTTTGTGTTAAGTGTATATTTTTTTTCCGATAGTAGATCTATACATTCTACTCCTGTAATTTTTTCTTTGGTTTTTATAAAGCCTGTTGCCTTGCAGTAGTTTAGCACAGTGGCTCCTTTATTAATGGCAGTAGCCGCTATCTCAATAGCTAAATGACTATCGTCGAACTGTCCATCATAATACAGAATACCTCCTGCTAATTTATCGGCGTTAATAGTAGGAAGGTGAGAGGTGGTTTCTTTTTTAGAAAGTATTTGGGTATCGCCTAGTGATAATTTTCCAGAAAGTAAATCATAAAATTTCAATCCTAATCCATAAAACATTTTTTCCCACCAACTGAAAACGGGAACAATAAAAGTTTGTACCGATGTTAAATGCGGTGCATTTTTTAATAGATAGCCTCTTTCTCTTAAAGCTTCTCTAACTAATTTAATATTGCCTTGTTCTAAATACCTAACACCACCATGTACTAATTTAGTAGACCTACTAGAAGTGCCCTTGGCAAAATCATGTCCTTCTAAAAGCAGGGTTTTATATCCTCGGGTAGCTGCATCTAAAGCGGTGCCTAGTCCAGTAGCACCACCTCCAATCACAATTATATCCCAAACAGTGTCGGTGGCTAGGGATTGTAATTGTTCGCTTCGGTTCATACTATTTTTTAATGGACTGATGTAAATTTACTTATATTTATTAGTATTAAAATGATCTTGTTCAAAGGTCTAATGTATAAACCAAAAATGCCTCCCATGAAAATTATAGTAAACTTTCTATGCTTCTGCTTTTTTGCTCTTCAACTGAATGCCCAAATTCCAGAAGGTAAAACAGTCATTAGTTCATTGCACATTTATACACTTGAAACAGGCAAAACGGAAATGATTCTAAAAGAAAAAAGACATTTCGAAGCGCCCAACTGGTCTCATGACGGCAAATTTTTATTAATTAATGCATCAGGTATATTAGAAAAAGTAAGTATTAAGGGAGAAAAATTAGGGGTGCTTCCAACAGGCGATATTGTCAATGCCAATAACGACCATGGCTATACTTTTGATGGCAAGACTTTATTTATTTCAAGCAG
>CAITGN010000010.1:0-7057 GCA_903891965.1 uncultured Bacteroidota bacterium | reverse complement strand
TTCATTAAAGCAGTACCTAAAAAACGGCCTACTAAAAAAGCAAGGCCTCCCATACTTAAATAATCGGCTGCTTGTATATCTGAAATTTGCGCCGACTGAGTGGCGTATAAAATAAATAAACTAAGTACACATACCTGCGCACCTACATAAAAAAATTGTGCGATGACTGCCCATGTTAAATGGGAATGTCTAAATGTTTTTAAGATGGTTTGATTCGAAGTAGATTCATTTTTTTCTCTAATATCGGGTAACTTAATTTTAAAAAACAAGAAGGCTATACATAAAAGTATAATGCCTAAAATAGTATAAGGCGTTTTTACAGTGTAAGCTTCTGCTGCAAGAGCTGCTTTTTGTGCAGCAGCCGTCATAGCGCTTAATTGCTCTTCGGTATAACCCTTGGTTAAAATAATTCTTGCACCAATAGCAGGCGCTAGTGCTGCAGCCAAACCGTTAAAGGATTGAGCTAGGTTCAGTCTTTGGGTAGAAGTACTAGGGTCGCCCAATGAAGAAGCATAAGGGTTTGCAGCGGTTTCTAAAATTGTTAAGCCACAGGCAATCACGAATAAAGCAAATAAGAAGTAGTTATAAGATTGATTGTTGGCAGCTGGCACAAACAAGAAGGAGCCTATGGCAAATAATAAAAGACCCGCAATAATACCTGTTTTATACCCCCATCTTTTCATAATATAGCCTGCAGGCAAGGCCATAAAAAAATAAGCTACGAAAACAGAAGAGTCCACCAAGGTGGATTGAGTAGTTGTTAAAGTGAATGACTTTTTTAAATGAGGAATTAAAATAGGATCTAAATTATGTGCAAAGCCCCATAAAAAAAACAAACAAGTAATTAATATAAAAGGTAGTAGGTCTGATTTGGCTTTTTGCATAGTTCATAAATTATATTTAAATATAATCTATCCAAAACATTTAAGCAAAAAATATGCTAGTAGAATCCCATTAAAAGAAGCTAAAGGCCTATTTTTGAAGAGGTTTCAAATAAAATTATAATACAATTCAATCAGAACAAAGGCTAATAAATCCTATAGCCTTGCAAATAAAAACATATGAAAAAATTATTACTAAGTATTACTTGTCTATTCCTGAGTCTTATGATTTTCGCTACTGTGCCAAATACATCAATTTCAAATATTGAAAAATCTATTTCCACATTTGCAAAAGAGCCAGCACGCGATTATTACTTAATACAAGTATACCACTGTACTACTAGCAAACAAATTGAAAATATTGACGCCTTTTTGAAAAATACCTTTCTTCCTTATTTACATCAAAATGGTATTGAAAAAGTAGGAGTATTTGCGCCACTTGACAACGATACCGCAACTGATAAGAGATTATATGTGTGGGTGCCATTTAAAAATATTCAAAAATTAGACGAGCTTGATCAAAAAATAGAAGCACTAGACCCTATGGGAACTGCCGCTATTATACATTTAGAAAATGCAGATGGAAGTTTGCCTTATACTAGAATAGAAAAAATTATCACTAGGGCCTTTAAGTTTCAGCCTCAATATGTAACAAAATCGACACTTACAAAATCGAGTAGTCGTGTGTATGAATATAGAAGTTATGAAAGCCCTACAGAAGCTATGCATTTAAAAAAAGTGCATATGTTTAATGAAGGTGGAGAAGTAACACTTTTCGAAAGCCTTAATTTTAACGCTATTTTTTATTCTAAAGTAATTGCAGGAAGCAGCATGCCTAATTTAATTTACATGACTAGCTTTAATAATATGGAGGACCGCAATGCCCATTGGAAGTCGTTTGGAGAGGCTCCTCTTTGGAAAAAGATTTCTGCCGCTCCTGAATATTTAAATACAGTGAATAGAAATGAGACTGTACTAATGAGTGCGCGTGATTATGCCGATTTTTAATCGACTAATTCAACGCCCATTAATTTAATCAGTTCTAATTGCGCATTACAAAGCTGATACTGGTATTGCAATTGATTTAACAGTGCTCTTTGGTAGTCTGCATTGGTAGATGTTATTTCAATAGGAGTAGCTGTTCCATTTTTTAATTTACTCACACTTAATTTTTGTGCTAGTGCTGCTTGCTCAATTTGAGTGCCTGCATTTTTAATTCTCGCTTGGTTGCTTTGAATATCTATTAAGGCCGCTTGAATATCTTTTTCAAAATCGTGTATTTGTGCAACAACATTGGTTTCACTTAAAGCCAAACTACGCTCTTGAATTTTAATTTGTTGCTTTATCTTACCGCCATTAAATAAAGGTACCGAAAATCCAATACCTGCATTATAATTGAAGCGTGGATCGTTAATTTGAGGCAGGTAGCCATTTCTAGAACCTACACTAGCCTTCATACCTACATAAGGACGCTCATTTAACTTCGTAATGGCCACATCTGCCTTCGTGACATTCACTTTATCCTTGGCTATGGCTATGCTCGGATTATGTATCAAGGCCATTTGCATGGCTTCATCCGATGTATAATTTTTTAAGCTAATGCTTAACTGCGTTTCACTAATAGTGGCCACCCCAGTTGCATAATTTAATAAATTCAATAATTTTTTCAAATTAGTTTCTAAGTCAATTTTTCTATTTAACTCGTTATCTATTTTAGACTGAATAGTAAGTAGGTCTAATTGAATGGCATTGCCATTTTTTAGTTGGGTTTCAATAATGGTTTTATTCTCTGTCAATAATTGCAGCACTTGATTTTGAATCTCAATGGCTTTTTTGGCATATATAATTTGATAGTAGAGCTGACTTATTTGAAAAAACAAACTATGCTTTAATTGTTCTGCTACATGCTTTGAGGTTTGTAATTCTAATTTAGCTTTTTGAATATTGGATGCTAATCTTCCAAAATCAAATAAAGTATAGCTACCATTTAAAGCGCCTGAAACATTGTGAACAGGTGCAAATTGAAAAGTTTTTTCTCCAAAAGCTACTTCGATTTTAGGTTGCACATAAGCATAACTTGCATCCATGGTAATATCTGGATACTTATTCAACTCTGTTAAAGTAAGTTTATCTTCTGCTAATTGCACAGACTGTTGCACTTCCTTTACTTTTGGAAAGTATTGCAAAGACTGGTTTAGTAAATTTTTAAGCTCCCCATTTATTAAACTTTGTGCCTTGGAACTAGTGTAAGTACTTACCAACACTACCATACATAAAACTATTTTTTTCATATCTCTTTACTTTATAAGTATAAATACATTTTATTTTAATGTGCTTCTGCAGCAGCTTTTGCCGTAGCTTCATCTGTTTTTTTATTCGTTCTTAAAAAGAATACTAAAGGAATAACTATAATAAAGAAAATTCCTACTAATCTGAAAGTATCTAAATAAGATAAATAATAAGCCTGTCTATCTACCGACATATCAATCATTTTATAAGCTCTCTGTGTTGCGCCATGCAAGTCACCTGTTTTAGCAGCAATACCTTGTGTAACAGCCGTCACTCTTTCCTGCCACTGTGCTCCATCCGATGGCATATTCGCAATTAAATTGGTACGGTGTTGGAAATATTGTCTAGCCACATAGTTATTGGCCATCGCAATTCCAAAGGCACCACCTAATTGACGAATCATATTATTTAAGGAAATGCCCGCTGCATAGTCCTTGGGGGCTAAACCTACTACGGCCTGATTAATTAAAGGCAATTGACTCATTGAAATACCAAAGGCTCTTATTAATAAAGGCCAGAAAAAATCCCATTTGCCCGCATCGAGTGGCATAGCCGCACTATAAAAAGCATAAACGGAAAACAAACTAAAACCAACAATTACAAAAGGAATAGGTGATACTCCCTTGCTCATTAATTTTCCAATGATGGGCATCATAATCACACCTGCTAGTGTGGGAGGTAATAAAGAAATACCTGTTTCAAAGGCAGTATAGCCCATAATTCTTTGCGCTAGTACTGGATATACAAATACAGAAGTAAACAAACCAAATCCCGCCACAAAAGTAAAAATAGTAGTGAAGGCTAAGTTTCTATTTTTAAGTACCCTTAAATTCACAGCAGGTTGTTTGATATTTAATTCATACAGTATAAAAGAGATGAGTCCAATCACTGCAATACCAGAACAGTAACGAATCGTTTCACTATTAAACCATTCTTCCGATTCTCCTCTTTCTAGTACATATTGCAAACATCCAATACCTGCCGCGAGTAGCATAATACCGGTATAATCAATTTTAATGGCATCCTTGCCCTTGCCCTCTCCTTCTTTTTTATCAATAAAAGTGAAAGATAAAAAGGTAGCAATAATACCAATAGGAATATTAATGGTGAAAATTAAAGGCCAGCTATTGTGTTCAATAATCCAGCCTCCTAAAGTAGGACCTAAGGTGGGTCCAAGTACAATACCCATTCCAAATAAACCTGCAGCCATGGGCCTGTCCTTGGGTTCAAAGGCATCAAATAAAATAGCTTGCGAGGTAGATAATAATGCACCTCCCCCAATACCTTGCACAAAGCGCCAAATAATTAATTCAATTAAACTATCGGACTGGCCGCATAAATAAGAAGCGGCTGTAAAAATAATCATCGAGACGATGTAATAATTTTTACGGCCAAAATATTCTGCTAAAAAACCAGTGAGTGGAATAATAATCACATTGGCAATCGCATAAGAAGTGATCACCCAACTAACGTCTTCAATACTTACACCTAAGCTTCCTGAAATATCGTTTAAGGCAACATTTACAATAGAGGTATCGATCAGCTCCATAATAGCAGCTGATACAGTCGTAATAACAATGATGGCTCTTGCGAATCCCTTAAGCGCTGGCATATGAACTATTTGTCAACGGTGATAAATACGCTCATACCTGCTCTTAATTTATTTTTAAAAGCAGCTTGATTGTTAATGGCAATTTTTACTGGAATACGTTGTGTTACTTTAATAAAGTTACCACTTGAATTATCGGGAGGTAGTAATGAAAATTTTGCACCAGTGGCATCGCTTAAACTTAATATGGTACCCTCTATTGTAAGATCGGGAAATGCATCTAAACGAATATTTACTTTTTTACCCTCTTGTAAACTTTCTAATTGGCTTTCTTTAAAATTAGCTACAATCCAATAACTGCTATCATTGACAATAGAAAATAAAGGCGTGCCTGCTTGCACAAACTGTCCAATATTAATATTCTTCTTTCCAATTTTACCAGCACTAGGTGTAATAATTTTGGTATAAGATAATTTCAATTCTGTTTCTTTGATTTTTGTTTTTTTCATATCAATCAAAGCCATCGCTCTATTCACGTTCTGTCTTAATACGGCTATTCTATTATTCGCAGTAGCTAATTCAGTTTGCGCATTGCTCAACTCTTGATTTGAAGAAGACAATTGAAATTCTGTTTCTTCTAATTGCTTTCTTGTAATAGCCTGTTCTTTAAATAAATTTTGATCTCTTGTTAAATCGTTGTTCGATTTTTTTTGCTTAATTGTTTTTAAATCAATCAAACCTTTATTATTTTTTAAAGCCAATATGCCATTTTCTAATTGTGCTTGTGCATTAGAAACATCTGCTAATGATTGTTGTAAGTCGGCTTTTTGTTCTTCTAATTGCATTTGCAATTCAGCATCATCAATTTCAGCCACTAATTGGTTTTGTCCCACAGAATCATAGTCCTTGATGGAAATAGTTTTCACATAACCAGCAATTCTGGTTAAAACGGGCACAATAGAAGTTTCTATTTGTGCATTATCTGTGGTTTCGTGTGTTATTGAAAAAACAACTTTTTTGCCTCCGAAATATAGGGCTACGACTAATAAAGTGCTAATAACTACTTTACGAATATTGGCTTGTTTTTTCTTTTTTTGCTCCTCCATAATATTATAATAATTTATATATTAAATGAGGCCACAAGGTACCATAATTAAATCAAAATATTAAGGTTATGGTATTATGTCTAAGTGATATTCCTGAATAAGACCCGGGGTTTCAGGTGTTAAAGTAAAGGCCAATTTTATTTTTTTATCTTGACATTGAATAATACAATAGCCCCTCATTTGATTCTCTGGAACCATTTCACCCACCGATATAATTTCACCTGCTTCTTTTAAGATAGCCGCTGCCTCTTTTTTCAAAGTTTCAATAGGATAATCTTCAAAAAAGTTCTCTGCAAAAATAGGAAGGCTAGAAGTGAAATTAGGAAGCATAGAAACTAATTGTACTTTCCTTTTTTGTAAAATTGGAGAAACACTAATAGCTCTTGGTTTTAATTTGGCTAATTGTACAATGGTATCTAAAACTGCAATGTTAATCTCTGAAGTGGGCGCATAAGTAACATTAGCAAATAAAATAACGCCAATACCATAGTCGTACATAATGCGCCAGTTGCTACCAAAGCCAGGTAGGCCGCCACTATGGCCCACACTATTTCTACCTAAAGCGTCATGCATCCAGGTTAATCCATAAGTATAACTACTTGTGGCAGCTAATTTACGGCCGCTTGGATAAGTATAATTAGGCATTAAAGAAATAAATTTAGAAGACTGATGCATTTCTCTAATACTACTTCTTTTTACAGGAAAAGTTTCCCCATCATTTCTTGCTGGCCATGCTGTTTGATGAAGAGCTAAGTACTTACTAAACATATCTATGGAAGTAATCATACCCCCCATGGCACCATAAATACCATCATGCAATAAAGTTTCTTTTCTCCAATTATTATTAATGTACCTATATCCATTGGCTAAAGTTTTTTCTGGCACATTAGAAAATTCATAAGTAGTTTCATTCATACCAATAGGCGCTAAAATATTTTTCTTTATATAAGCATCATAAGTTAAGCCCGATACTTTATGAATAATATATCCAAGCATCGTAAATCCTAAATTAGAATACTCGTATTCTAAACCTGCAGCATTTGAAAAAGAAATACCTGCTTTAATTAATTTCAATAACTCTGCTTCTGTATCGGCTAATTGTCTGTCCCCCCAAGGGTTATCTTCTGGGAAACCCGCGCTATGACTCATTAAATGTCGTATGGTAATAACAGGTGCGTCTTTCGTTAAGCCCTGCCCTTTCATAGCAGGAATATACATTTCAACAGGGTCAT
>CAITGN010000009.1:0-1531 GCA_903891965.1 uncultured Bacteroidota bacterium | reverse complement strand
GTGTGATTGGGGCGGCTTTAATAGGTCGAGGACTTACCCAGTAATCGTTTTTTCTTTTTCAAGCCTATAAATACAATCTGACAAATGATTTTCAAGTAATCCATTAATTTTTACGGTATCTATTTTACAAAACTTACATTGGTAGGCATGTAATGCATCGCCTTGATGCTCTTGCGGATAATCGATATAGAATATTTCTCGTTTCATAATATTTAAGTATTTTACTTTAAATCACATATTTAAATGAAAGCATCTTTGCTTTTTGTTAAAGTAGTGCCACTTAAATAGAAGATGAAGCAATCATGATTAAAAACTCTACCTGGCACATTCTTTTTGCAAGCCTTATCGGAACAACGATTGAATTCTTTGATTTTTATATTTATGCGAACGCGGCCGTGCTGGTTTTTCCTACCTTATTTTTTCCAGCCTCAAATCCAACGACAGTCATGTTGCAATCACTCGCTACTTTTGCAGTTGCTTTCTTCGCAAGGCCGATAGGGTCAGCATTTTTTGGTCATTTTGGCGATCGTGTTGGAAGAAAAGCAACTTTAGTGGCGGCTCTATTAACAATGGGAATATCTACTGTCATCATAGGTTTTATACCCACGTATGAAAATATTGGCCTTATAGCGCCTCTTCTTTTAATTCTATGTCGATTCGGCCAAGGCTTTGGCTTAGGAGGTGAATGGGGAGGTGCTATATTGCTTGCCGTTGAAAATGCCCCACCACATCAAAGAGCTTGGTATGGCATGTTTCCTCAATTAGGGGCGCCCATTGGCTTACTGCTCTCGGGTGGGATATTTCTTATTCTGAGTGACTCGCTCACCAATGAACAGTTTTTTAATTTTGGCTGGCGAATTCCTTTCATTGCAAGCTCTCTTCTTATTCTCGTGGGTTTATATGTGAGGCTTAAGATTCAGGAAACACCAGTATTCTTAGCCTCTGCAAAAAAGATAAAGCATACACATTTACCTTTCATAACTATCTTAAAAGAGCATTCTCGCGAACTTGTCTTGGGTACTTTAATTGCAGTGGCTACTTTTGTTCTATTTTATTTAACCACGGTATTTACTTTGGGATGGGCGACGAGTGAATTGGGATTAACAAGAAGAAGCTTCTTAATCATGCAGCTTTTTTCAGTATTCTTTTTTGCTTTGTTCATACCTATTTCAGCACTCTTAGCTGACCGCTTTAATCGTCGTATTATTTTAATGCTAGCTTCTTTTTTAATTGCAATTTTTGGGCTCGCTATGGCGCCGATGCTTAATACCCATAACAACTCTACCATTCTTCTTTTCTTATCGATCGGAATGACATTGATGGGTATGACTTACGGACCGCTTGGAACAATGCTCTCTGAATTATTTCCAACCCATGTTCGTTATACAGGGGCGTCACTTACATTTAATCTAGCGGGTATTTTAGGGGCTTCATTTGCACCTTTTATTGCTTTATGGATGGCAACGCACTATGGCATCCATTATGTGGGCTACTATCTTTCAATAGCAGCTTTAGTTTCATTTTTCTCACT
>CAITGN010000008.1:0-3075 GCA_903891965.1 uncultured Bacteroidota bacterium | reverse complement strand
TCGTGGTGTGATTGAAAAATGTTCTTTCTGCGTTCAACGTTTACAAGCTGCTAAATTAGATGCGAAAAAAGAATCTCGTCCAATGGTAGACTCAGATGTGAAAGTGGCTTGCCAACAATCATGTCCTACCAATGCGATCAACTTTGGTAATGCGAATGACAAACATAGCGCAATTACTAAAGTACGCGTAGAGAATCCAAATCGTCAGTTTTATGTATTAGAGCAATTACACGTTTTACCAAATGTGACTTATTTAGCCAAAGTAAGAAACACTGAGGAAGAAGAACACGCTGAAGCAGCTCATGATACTAAGGCAGATCACAAAACAGAAGCGGCTCATTAATAATTAAATAGAGATTTAAAAATTAGAAATAGTTAAAGATGCATATTAAATACGAATCACAGTTGCGCGAACCATTGGTATATGGTGAGAAAAATTTTCACCAAGTTACCGAAGATATCTTGCGCCCTATTGAAGTGAAGCCATCTCGTTTATGGTATATTGGTTTTTTCATTGCTGTTGCTCTATTATTATTTGGAGTATTCAGTTTATATCGTGAGGTAACTTATGGTATTGGCCAGTGGAACTTAAATAAAACAATTGGTTGGGGTTGGGATATTACCAACTTCGTATGGTGGGTAGGTATTGGTCACGCGGGTACTTTAATTTCAGCTGTATTATTATTATTTCGTCAAGGTTGGAGAACAGGTGTGAACCGTGCTGCAGAGGCGATGACTATTTTTGCCGTTATGTGTGCTGGTCAATTCCCTATCTTCCACATGGGTCGTGTTTGGTTAGCCTTCTTTATTATGCCTTATCCTAACTCACGTGGTCCATTATGGGTGAACTTTAACTCACCTTTATTATGGGACGTGTTTGCGATCTCTACTTATTTCACTGTTTCATTATTATTCTGGTACTCTGGTTTATTACCCGATCTAGCCACTGTGCGTGATCGTGCGTTTACTAAACTTAGACAAAAATTATACGGTATTGCTTCTTTTGGATGGACAGGTTCTACTAAACATTGGCAACGTCATGAGAGTTTATCTTTAGTCTTAGCTGGTTTAAGTACTCCATTAGTATTGTCAGTACACACTATTGTATCTTTTGACTTCGCCACTTCAGTTATTCCTGGTTGGCATACTACTATCTTCCCTCCTTACTTCGTAGCAGGTGCGATATTCTCTGGCTTTGCGATGGTACAATCTTTATTAATTGTAGTGCGTAAAGTTTTCGGATTAACCGACTATATCACTATTGGACACATCGACTTAATGAATAAAGTAATTGTACTTACAGGATCTATTGTAGGTATTGCTTACTTAACAGAATTATTTATGGGTTGGTATTCTCAAAATAAATATGAAGGATATACATTCTGGTATTCTCGTGCTTATTTATTTAGCCCTTATGGCTGGAGCTATTGGGGTATGATGGCTTGTAACGTATTGTCTCCTCAAATTTTCTGGTCAAGAAAAATGAGAAGAAATGTTTTCGTTACTTTTTTCATGAGTATCATTGTTAATATTGGTATGTGGTTTGAGCGTTTCGTAATTATTGTAACTTCTTTATACCGTGACTATTTACCATCTAGCTGGTCTGTTTACTATAGCCCATCTATTTACGAGGTAGGTTTCTATTTAGGAACCTTTGGTTTATTCTTTACTTGCTTCTTCTTATTTGCTAAATATTTCCCTGTTATTGCGGTAGCAGAAATTAAATATGTATTGAAAAGAAGCGGAGAATCCTATAAACCTGAATTTGAAAAATTGGAAGCAGAGCCCTTGGATAAATTTGTTCACGATAATGCGCATGCACATTAATTATAATATCGATTAAGAAAAAAATTATGGCACAAAAGAAATTTGTAGTTGGCTGTTTTGATGAAGAAAAAGTTTTATTTCCTGCAGTAAAGCAAGTGCGTACTGCTGGCTATAAAATCAAGGACGTATACACACCCTTCGCAGTGCATGGTTTAGACCACGCATTGGGTATGCGCGAAACAAGCTTACACACTGCTGGTTTTATTTATGGTATTACAGGTACAGCCACTGCGGTGAGTGCCATTAGTTGGATTTTCACGAAGGACTGGCCTTTAAACATTGGTGGTAAACCCCACTTTGCTTTACCAGCGTGGATACCTATTATATTTGAGTTAACCGTTTTATTTGCAGCAGTAGGAATGGTAATGACTTTTTGTTGGTTATGTCAGTTAGCACCTGGTGTGAAGAAGCATCATTTTCATAAGCGTGCTACCGATGATTTATTTGTAATGGTCATTGAGTGTACCGATAAAACAAACACAGATGATTTACTAGCCTTCTTAAAATCGAATGGTGCCATTGAAACAGATGTGCAAGTAGCAGAAGAAGGATGGTGGTTTGGTACTTATGATAAAGAGGACGATTTATATAACACTAAACAAGTAGCCCTTTAAGCACTATAAATAATTAGAGAACGAAATAATTAGATAAAGTATAATCTAACCAGAACGATGAATAAAAATAACATTAATAAGAATCTGCTTTTAACTATTGCTATCGCAGCGATTACATTGGTAAGCTGTGAAGAAGTGAAGCGTACACCTGGTACTATCTATATGCCTGATATGGCTTATAGCCGTGCTTATGAATCCTATGCCGATCATAGCAACTTAGCAGCAAAAGGTATTCATTATGATAACCTTCCTGTGGCAGGTACTATTGCACGTGGCAAGGAAATGCCTTTCCCTTATGCAAAAGATAAAGCAGGCGATACAACGAATTACAATGCTTCTAAATTAGTTCCAAATCCTATCGATTCTTTAAGTGCAAGAGACGCAGCAGAAGCAGAGCGTTTGTATTTAGTGAACTGTGGTATTTGTCATGGGGCTAAATTAGATGGCAATGGTCCTTTATATAAAGACGGTAATGGTCCTTATGCTGCAAAACCTGCTTCATTAGTAGGCGATGCAAAATATGAGAACATGCCTGCTGGTCAAATGTTTTATTCTGTGGCTTACGGAAAAAACTTGATGGGTTCTTATGCATCACAATTGAACAAGCGCCAACGCTGGATGATTATAAAATATA
>CAITGN010000007.1:0-1604 GCA_903891965.1 uncultured Bacteroidota bacterium | reverse complement strand
TTTGGAACGGGCACTGGTATTTTAGCCATACTTGCTGAAAAGCTAGGGGCGGCTTTGGTTTTAGCTGTAGATAACGACGATTGGTGTATCGAAAATTCTATAGAAAATGTACAAAACAATGGTTGTCAATTAATTAGAATAGAAAAAGTGGAATCGGCCTATCAAAAAGAAAAGTTTGAAATTATTATAGCCAATGTAAATAGGCATATCATAGAAGCCAATATGCTTGAATTAACCCAAATTGCTGGTCCAGGATCTAACTTGGTATTAAGTGGTTTACTTATTGAGGATCAAGCAGATATGATAGAATTAGCCACTGATAATGGCTGGAATTTTCTAAAGTCAAGGCCTTTAAATGGGTGGGTTAGTTTATTGTTTAAGCTTTCCTAGAATCTTACAGCTGGCAGTGTTAACAAATCATTAATTTTTTTCGTCGTATCTTTGTCCTCCAAGAAATTCTACTATGACAGAGATTATTCTAATTATTCTGGCTTATATCATCGGATCTATTCCTACAGCAGTGTGGGTGAGTAAGTCTGTTTTTGGGATTGACATTAGAGATTACGGAAGTGGGAATGCTGGAGCAACCAATTCATTTAGGGTTTTAGGTTCTAAATGGGGAAGCTTTGTAATGTTGGTGGATGTAACTAAGGGCGTAATTGCAACTTCCTTATACATACTTATTCCTTATTATTTAACCAACGAACTAGCAAGAACCAATTTTATGATTGCCCTAGGAATGGTGGCTGTCCTTGGACATATATTTCCCATTTTTGCCAACTTTAGAGGCGGAAAAGGGGTGGCTACTTTATTAGGAATGGCTTTAGCGATTCAACCAGTGGTCGCTTTATTATGCTTAGTAGTATTCTTAATTACTTTGCTTTCTACAAGATTCGTATCATTAAGCTCTATGCTCGCTGGAGTGGCTTTTATGGTATTGATCCTCTTTATTTTCAATGAAAAGGAGACTATCTATCGCCTTTTCGCTATTATAGTTGCAATGATGGTGGTGGTGACTCATCAGAAAAACATTACCAGGCTTATCAAGGGTACTGAAAATAAGGTGCCCATTTTCAAAAACAGAGGTAGAAAGCCTTAATTAGGATTTGCTCCACAAATTTTTTTAAGATTTCATCCCATTTTGTAGTTCAAAAAAATTAGAATTTCGTAACTTCGTCGTCCCTTAAAACTTTAAAGCTATGTCAGGTAATCAGAATATTTTAGAGAAATTGCAGTTGAAGGAAGAGAAAAATTTACTGATCCAAGGCCTACCTTCTTCCGTAGAAAAGCAGTTTGCTAAGCTTTCTTACAACAAGAACTTGACCCCTTTATTAAAGACTAGAAAAATCGATTTTGCGCTTATTTTCGCTATCAATCAATTGCAATTAAATAATATTCTAAAAGAGGTATTTTCAGCCTTACATCCAGAAAGTAAATTATGGATTGCTTATCCAAAAACCACTTCCAAAATTGTATCCGATTTAAATAGAGACGCTAGCTGGGAAATTTTATCTAAGAACGATTACGAGGCAGTAAGACAAGTTACTTTAGACCATGTATGGACAGCAATGCGTTTTAAGAAATTAGATCAAATACCTAATAGA
>CAITGN010000006.1:0-1795 GCA_903891965.1 uncultured Bacteroidota bacterium | reverse complement strand
TTTGAAAAACCAAGACAATATGCAACAGGTATGTCACATGTTTGGGTAAATGGTGTGCAAGTATTAAAAGACGGAGAACATACCAATGCTAAACCTGGAAAATTTGTAAAAGGTGCTGGAGCAAAAATTTAGCGAAGCCATTAGCTATTACAAACTAGCTAAGGCCGTCTCTAAATCTTGCAATAAGTCACCTACATTTTCTATGCCCACAGAATAGCGAATTAAACTTTCGGGTATACCCAATAATTTTCTTTGGGCCTCGGTTAATTCCACATGGCTAGTGGTTCTTGGGGGACCGGCTAATGTACTCACCGAGCCTAAACTTGCTGCCAAATGCACTAGTTTTAGCGTGGTTAATAGTTTTTTTACATGCTCATAACCACCGTCTAAAGCAAAACTCATAATGCCTCCAAAGCCCGACATTTGTTGCTTTGCAATAGCATGACCCGGATGGGTAGGAAGACCAGGATAAAATACATCGGATACTTTTGAATGCGCTTTTAAATAATGAGCAATTTTTAAAGCAGAAGCATTTTGTCTTTCAATTCTTAATTCTAAAGTTTTCATGCCTCTAGCAATCATATAAGCAGGATCGGCTTGTAAACTAGCACCGTTAATTTCTCGATACTGATAAATTTTTTGTACCAATTCTTTTTTACCTGCCACAACTCCTCCCATGGCGTCGGAGTGACCACATAAAAATTTAGTAGCACTATGTATGACTAAATCCGCACCTAGTGCTAAAGGGTTTTGATTAATAGGGGTAGCAAAAGTATTATCAACCACTACAATGGCACCTACTTTTTTAGCAGCAGCAGCTAATCTTTTAATGTCTACTACTTTTAAAGTAGGATTCGTGGGTGTTTCTAAATACACTAGGTCACAACCTTTCGCAATTTCTTTTTCGAATAAATCAAAATCGGTAGTGTCACATAACTGTACATCTACATTATACAGTGGTAGAAAATCTAAAAATATTTTACTCGTTCCGCCATAATTATCTTTTTGAGATACTACTCTTTTACCCGTAGTTAAAAAAGTATAGAGTGTATTACTAATAGCCGCCATGCCCGTTGCAAAAGAAGTCGCTGCTTCAGCACCTTCTAGTAATCTAATTTTCTCTTCTAAAACAGCCACTGTTGGATTGGTGTTTCTGCTATAAATATAACCTTCGGCCTTGCCTAAAGAAACTTCATGCCAATGATCTACATCATTATAAGCAAAGGCCACACTGTTTACTATTGGTGAAGTTACCGCACCACTTACATTTAAATCGCTTTCTCCACCCCAAACCGATGTAGTACTTTTTTTAAACTTAGAAAAATCCATTGACTATTATTTATTTCGTTATTTAGTTAGTTATTTTTTAAAAAGATTGTCTTTCTGTTTTTTATAGTTTTCTATTTTATAATTTTTTATAAAATGTAGGCTATTAATTTTTTGCTAATGAGACTCCATCCATTTCTACTGTTGTTACTTTTCCTTGCTCATTCAATCTAAAATTAAGTCCAGTTTTGCCATACCATTTTTTATTCCATGCTAATTGGAATGTATCATAATTCCAATGCGAAACAATGCCTTTGCCTAATTTAATATTTTCAGCAACCAGTGTTTCATTTTCAAGTGTAATGCTAATGCTTCCAAATAGTGGATCGGTATAAGTGCCTACATAGGCTTGCAAAGGCAGTGAGGGCTTGGTGTTCAGCACTCTAGTTGCCTCTTCAGCTGCATTAGCCTCAGCAGCCTTAGCTCTTATGTTTCCATATAAGGTAAGAAAGTCGGCACTCCAATCGGT
>CAITGN010000005.1:0-2060 GCA_903891965.1 uncultured Bacteroidota bacterium | reverse complement strand
TTTAAAAATTTTATTAACCAGTCTTACTTTAAGTGCAGGCTTTAAAGGCGGTGAAGTAACCCCCTTATTTTTTATAGGGGCTGCCTTAGGCAATATACTTATTTGGTTTATTCCTTTTCCCATGGCCTTATTAGCTGGGATGGGCTTTGTGGCTGTATTTGCGGGGGCTACACACTGTGTTATTGCCTCCATTATTATGGGTATAGAACTATTTGGAATACAAGCTGGCTTGTATGTGGGGCTTGCAAGTATGGTAGCTTATTTTGCTTCTGGCATGAATGGCATTTATAGTGCTAAACTTAAAATTGGCGCCAAATATGATTTATACAATTATATTTTAAAAACTAGAAAATTATAAAAATGGTTGAAATAGTGCGTGTAAAAAATGATACAGAAATTGAAGGGATTCGTTTATTACAAAAAGAGAATTTAAAAAAATTAATTAGCGCAGAAGAAGCAGCTAAGGAAGGTTTTGTTACTGCAGAATATAGTTTTGAATTTTTAAAACAAATGAATACTGCCAGCCCTTCTGTTATAGCAAAAGATGGCGATAAAGTAGTAGGCTATGCCATGGTAGCGGTAAAATCCATTTACGGAGGCCACCCTTTATTAGATAGCTTGTTTGATGAAACAGATAAACTAAGTTTTAACAATAAGCCATTGAAGGAAACGAATTATGTTTTAGTAGGACAACTATGTGTGGGTAAAAATTATCGCGGCCAAGGACTGGTTCAAAAAATGTATGGCTTCTTTAAAACTGAATTACAAAAAGAATTTACTTATTGCATTACCGATGTAGCACAAGACAATCCAAGGTCTATTAAAGCACATTTAAAAACAGGCTTTGAAATTATACATACCATTGGCTATGGTGGCGCTTCTTGGGATATTGTATTATGGGATTGGAATAAATAATCCAAAAAATTAATCACGCGAATTTAATCACGAGATACAGGTCGTGTTAAACAAGTAGGACCTCCGCCTCCTTTCACACTAATTTCAGCACCTTCGTATTCAATCACTTTACAACCTGCAGCTTCTAATCGAGACTTTGTAATAGGGTTTCCTTTTACCATTAAACAAGTTCGAGGCGCAATAGCTAAAACATTACAGCCCATGCTATCGAATTCGGCTTCTGGTACTTCTACTAATTCAAAACCTCTTTTAATTAATTCATTTCTAAATACAATAGGAATTAAAGCAGAGTATACTACAGCCAAATTACTGTCCACAGGGCTAAGTACCGACATTAAATGAAATACATCGGAAGGGCCTCTATAATGCGGCATTGGAACCGTTATCACTTCCACGCCTAATGGCTTTAATAAGGCGGTTACTTGTTTAATACCTTCTTCATTGGTTCTATAAGTATGGCCCACTGCCAAGGTTTTATCATCTAACCAGGCGACATCTCCTCCTTCAATAGTGCCAGGCGCTTTAATCACGCCTAACACGGGAATACCTTCAGCTTCATAGGCCTTTTGTTGAGCCAAGGGCTCATGCTTTCTTCCTTCTTTTCCCATATTACAAATAATCATGCCCTTGCTGGTGGCAATGGCGGCATCTCTACAATAAATTGAATCCATATTCACCGTATCGTCTTCTGGAAAATAAAAAACTTGGGCTCCATTATCTTTTAAAATTTTTTCAAAGGCATCGTACTCTGCTAGGGCTTTATCTATTAAAGGTTTTCCTAAATAATTCAAAGCCTCCCAATGCTTAGCAATATGTGCATCGTTTATAAATGCAGCCGAGGCTTTTTTAATAAATAAAGAATTGAGTTTTCCTGATTCTGAATGCGATGACATGAATATAATTTAATGCGGTGAAATAATGTTAGAAATACTGTTATGAATAAAGTTAAGTGTTAAATATAAAGAATTAAAAATTGAAAATTAATAGATCGGTTATAATTCAGTTTTAAACTTTATCTCGTTTCCAAACAGCAAAAACATAAATAGGAACAGAGGACATAGTTAAGAAAAAGCCCCAGAAAACAGTTTCTTGTCCCAGACCTATCATTAACCATAAACAAAATATAAAAGTAAGCGAGGCTAATA
>CAITGN010000004.1:0-4955 GCA_903891965.1 uncultured Bacteroidota bacterium | reverse complement strand
TTTCTTGTCATAAATTAATATATATGGATTTTGCATTTCAGCTTCCATCTTTTCGCTATTGGTAACGAAGTAAGGAGAAGTATATCCACGATCGAATTGCATACCTTCTACTACATCTACTGTAGTGTCCGTACCTTTTGCTTCTTCAACTGTGATCACACCTTCTTTACCCACTTTGCTCATGGCAAGGGCAATTAATTTTCCAATTTCATTATCGTTGTTGGCAGAAATAGAAGCCACTTGCTCAATTTTCTTAGCGTCGTTACCAACTGCTTGAGATTGTGCTTTTAAACTTGCTACTACTTTTTCTACTGCTTTATCAATACCGCGTTTCAAATCCATTGGATTCGCACCAGCAGTAACGTTTCTTAAACCTTCACCAATGATAGCTTGTGCTAATACAGTGGCAGTTGTTGTACCATCACCCGCTTGATCAGCAGTTTTGCTAGCAACTTCTTTCACCATTTGAGCACCTATGTTTTCAATAGGATCTTCTAAGTCAATTTCTTTGGCAACTGAAACACCATCCTTTGTAATAGAAGGTGATCCGAATTTCTTTTCAATAACAACGTTACGACCTTTTGGTCCTAAGGTTACTTTTACGGCGTTGGCTAAAGTGTCAACCCCTTTTTTCATTTTATTTCTCGCTTCTAAGTCGAAAAAAATCATTTTAGACATATAAACTTATTTTATTTCGTTAATTAATAGTTCTACTTACTTTAACAATTATACAATTGCTAAAATATCGCTTTCGCGCATGATCAATAAATCTTGACCATCAATTTGAATTTCTGTTCCAGCGTATTTACCGTATAAAACGTTATCGCCTACTTTTACAGTTACGGGTTCGTCTTTTTTACCTGTTCCAGCAGCAAGTACTTGTCCACGTTGTGGTTTTTCTTTAGCAGTATCAGGGATGATGATTCCTCCAGCTGTTTTTTCTTCTGCAGCGGCAGGCTTAACTATTACTCTGTCATGTAGAGGAGTAATGTTTAATTTCTTAGCCATACTTTATCGTTTTTTGTTGTTTAATAAATATTGTATTTCCTATACATCGATAACCGTGCCACTGCAATTTTTTCCTATACAATAGGCCAAATTTTCAGTTTATTCGATTTTTCAGCGCAAGGGAAGCAAATCTATGCCTAAAATTGCATGATATGCAAAGGATTAGGGTAAAAAATGTCAGTTTTTACCAATAATTTTAGATAGATTTGCAGCCGTTTAGCTCTTACACATATGATGAACCGAAGAAATATTAGAATTAAAGTAATGCAGGTGCTGTATATGGTTGAAAATCAAAACCAAAGCAGTCCCGGCTCCCTACTTCAGAAGGAATTTGACAAAACACGTAATTTGTTCGTTTTCCTGGTTCATCTAGTACACCAAGTAGCCCTTTATGCCGAAGTTGAGGCAGGGCAGAGAGCCTCCAAAAATTTACCCAATCAGGCCGATTTATCCGTTAATATCAAATTAGCAGGTAATAGTATTGTATGGCAAACTATTGAGTCTGAGAAATTCAAAAAAGCATTGGCTCTTGTTAACCCTGCACAATGGGTGGACGAGGATATTGTAAAAACTTTGTTTAGAAACTTATCAGAATCGGCTATTTATAAAACTTACATTGTAGAAGAAGGAAGAGACAAGGGCAAAGAGAAAGAGATTCTTAAATATATTTTTGGTACCCTTATTTTAGAATCGGATAATATTTTAGAATATATCGATGAGCGTTTCGCGAATTGGGAAGATGAAGGAGAAATGATGGTAGGCTTTATGTTGGATTACTTACAAAAGCCAGGCAGCATAGATTTTATAGATTTAGTGGGTGATGAAAAAATGAAATTCGCTACTGAATTACTTCATACAGCTATTGATAAAAAAGGATACACGGAAGAAGTGATTAAGCCTAAATTAAATAACTGGGATCCTGAGCGTATTGCGGTGATAGATATGATACTACTTCGTTTGGGCGTTTGTGAATTATTGTATTTTGATACCATACCTACCAAGGTGACTATTAATGAGTACATTGATTTAGCCAAGGACTATAGCACTGAACAAAGTGGTCATTTTGTGAATGGTATATTGGATAATATTCATAAAGAATTAGTGGGATCGGGAAAAATTCAAAAAATAAGTCACAAACCATCAGGGCCCAAAAAATAAGGACTGTAAATAACATATATTTGCAAGAGCGGGTTTATAAATAAAGAAATTTATAAACACAGTTATATTAACAGAACTATTAAAACATAAACAACTAAATAAATTACAATGACACAAATTTTATTACAAGCACCACAAGGCGGAGGTACTTTCCAATTAGTAATGTTGGGTGGTATTATTTTAGTTTTCTGGTTTTTCATGATTCGTCCACAAGCTAAAAAAGCGAAAGAGCAAAAGAAGTTCATTGACGATATTCAAAAAGGAGACAAAGTAGTTACTATCGCTGGTATTCATGGTACAGTGAATAAAGTAAACGAAGACAATACCATTCAATTGGAAGTAAGCCCTGGTTCTTACTTGAAAATTGAAAAATCATCTATAAGCTTAGAGTGGTCAAAAACCAACCCTAAATAATTATAATTGGTTTGATTAAAAAAAGTCCGAAATTGGGGTAACTAATTTCGGACTTTTTTATGTCTAAGATGATCGGACTTACGGGAGGTATTGGTGCAGGCAAAACCATGGTAGCCAAAATATTTGAGAACTTGGGTGTGCCTGTATTCAATGCAGATGAAACTGCGAAGCAGTTGATGCAAACAAGTACTGCCATTAAAACAGCGCTTATTCAACAGTTTGGAGAGAAGGTGTATGAGAAGGGTGTTTTGCAAAAAGCTTATTTATCATCCATTGTTTTTTCAGATGCGCATCAGTTGGCCTTATTAAATTCAATTGTACATCCTATTACTATTCAAGCTGCCTGGGATTGGGCCAAATTACAAACAGCCCCTTATGTAATTAAAGAAGCCGCACTTTTATTTGAATCTAATGCAGTAGAAGGTTTAGACTTTGTGATTGGGGTGACGGCACCCATGCCTTTAAGAATTCAAAGAATTATGCAAAGAGATGCTTGCACGAAGCAAGAAGCTGAAAAAAGAATGCATCATCAAATTAATGATACTATTAAAATGCGTTTATGTGATAAAGTTATTGTGAATGATGAAATACAACTATTAACGCCGCAAGTTTTAGCTCTTCACGAATTTATACTGGCTTCTGTAATTTAAAGCAGGCCCTTTTTAGTCTTCCATCAAAATCAAAGGGGGTAGTAGCCTTGGTAATATCTTTAATGAGTTTGGTGTGAATACTTTCGGCATCAATTTTAAAATGAGAAAAATTAGTGCTGAAATACAAAATACCACCTGGTTTCATAGCACGAAGCATATCATTGATTAATTCAACATGGTCTCTTTGAATATCTAAGACATCCTTCATTCTTTTACTATTGCTAAAAGTAGGAGGGTCCATCACTACTAAATCATATTTATTAGCAGGCAAGGTTTTTAAATACTGCTTCACATCGGCATGAATGAATTGATAAGCCACTTTATTATTTAGTTTATTTAAAGCAAAATTATCTTCGCTCCAGGCTAAATAAGTTTTAGATAAATCAACAGAGGTAACGGTTTTAGCACCAGCGGCTGCAGCATAGACAGAAAAAGAACTGGTATAAGAAAATAAATTTAAAAATTCAGTATCCTTCGATGCTGCTTGCACCATTTGCCTTGTAATACGGTGGTCTAAAAACAATCCAGAATCTAAGTAGTCGGTAAGGTTTACTTTAAATTGTAAACCATTTTCTTTTACCGTAATTATTTTTGAAATAGGAATGGCTTCTTCTTTCTCGTACTGCTCGTCTTTATGATCCATTCTTTTACGCACTCTTAAGTACATATTTTCAATCGGCAAGCCCGTAATAGTAGCAATACAGTTTTTGGTTTCGCTTAACCAAAGAGCATGTTCTTCGTCAGTTAAACTATGACGGCGATTATACTCTGCTAAATAAATATAGTCCTCATAAATTTCAACACAAACGGGAAACTCAGGTAGGTCATGGTCATACAAACGCCAGCAGCTAATATTTTGTCGTATAGCTTGTTTAATGCGGTGCTTATAATTTTTAAGCAACCTATTTTCAAACATTTGAAATTTCTCTGGTGTCATAGTAACTACTAAAAAAAGAAGCGTTACTTCTATAACGCTTCTAAAATTAATTTATTTACCCTAAATGGCTTTATTTTAATTTAGCTAAGGCTTCTTTTATTCTAGCCCAAGCTCTTTCAATATTTGGCATGCTATTGGCAAAAGAGAAACGAACACAATTAGGTTCTCCAAAAGCGTCTCCCATAACAGAAGATACATTGGCCTCGTTTAAAATATACATACTAAAATCGGGTGCGTTTTTAATAGTAGTAGTGCCATCAGACTTACCATAATAAGCACTTACGTCAGGGAATACATAAAATGCTCCTTGAGGTGCAAAACATTTAAAGCCAGGTATATCATTTACAAGTGCTAATGTTTTTTCACGACGACGAGTAAATTCTTCCGTCATTTCAATAGAAGGTTTTAAATCTCCCACCAAAGCTGTAACAGCTGCTTTTTGTGTAATACTACAAGTACCTGAAGTAAATTGACCTTGTAATTTTTCCATGGCCTTGGCTAATTCTACACTTGAAGCAGTATAGCCTAATCTCCAACCAGTCATGGCAAAACCTTTACTAAGTCCGTTAATCACAATAGTTTGATCCTTGATCGCATCAAATTGAGCAATGCTTTCATGCTTACCCACAAAATTGATGTATTCATAAATCTCATCTGATAAAATAGTAATGCCTGGATATTTTTTAAATAAATTGGCAAGTGCTTCTAATTCTTCTTTGCTATACACTGCACCTGAAGGGTTACAAGGAGAAGAGAACATGAATACTTTTGTTCTTGAAGTAATGGCA
>CAITGN010000003.1:0-3957 GCA_903891965.1 uncultured Bacteroidota bacterium | reverse complement strand
GAAAATACAACTTCTGACTACGATCGTGAGAAATTACAAGAGCGTTTAGCGAAGTTAAGTGGTGGTGTTGCCGTATTGTATGTTGGTGCAGCTACTGAAACTGAAATGAAAGAAAAGAAGGATCGTGTTGACGATGCTTTACATGCAACGCGTGCAGCTGTTGAAGAAGGAATCGTACCAGGTGGTGGGGTTGCTTATATTCGTGCCGTTGCAAGTTTAGATAAATTAAAAGGTGCTAACGAAGACGAAACAACAGGTATTCAAATTGTACGTCGTGCCATTGAAGAACCACTTCGTCAAATTGTAAAGAATAGTGGAATCGAAGGTTCTATTGTTGTTCAAAGAATCAAAGAAGGCAAAGACGACTTTGGTTTCAATGCAAGAACAGAAGTTTTCGAAAACTTATTCAAAGCAGGTGTTATCGATCCTACTAAAGTAACAAGAGTTGCTTTAGAGAATGCAGCATCAATCGCTTCTATGTTGTTAACAACAGAGTGTGTGATTGCTGACAAACCAGCTCCAGCTGCAGCGCCACAAGGTGGTGGACATGCGCCTGATATGGGTGGTATGGGTTACTAATATTGAAAGCGATTTATTCGCATCAAGAAATAAAAAAAACCTCCTCGATTTTTCGGGGAGGTTTTTTTATGTGGTTAATCAATTAAATATTTAATCTTCTACTAAAAATTAAGCCTTAGTTTCGATAGACTTTGTTGTAAAATACATTTGAAATCCTTTGACTAATAAAAACTGCGCTAGCCCATAAGTAATCATAATTACTAGCCCAATATTTTCAACGGGATCATTGATTGACCAATCAAATTTATTAAAAGCTAAAATAGTATCTGATGCTATGAAAAATAACATACCTGGAATCCAAAAATTATTAGCAATAACATTTGTTCCCTTATTATTAGATACATGCACAGCCATTAAAGCCGCTGAACAAATAAGTAACATATAGGCAAGTATGGGGTAGATTAATTTTCCCATCGCCCCATTTAATTGAAAATAAATGAACACACAGAAGCATAATAATATAAAACTTGTGCTGTATAAAAGTTTTGATTTAGGTTGTTTCAAACCATATATTTTACTAAAAAATATAATATTAAAAACATGGGTTGTCATAAAGGCAACCATACCAGGAATAAACAAGGACTTTGAAATTAAAAAAACATCTCCTAAAAAAGAACCGAATAAACTCATCATCACTAAATTTTTTCCAGGCTTATTGGATACATTGTCTTGAAAATATAAATATATCATGAGTGTAGGCAGAAACAAGGCCTTACTGATGGCCTCCACTAGCTTATACTCCTCCCCTAAAAATTGGGCTAAGAAATGAATAATAATAACTACTAAGCTTATAGCCAGCCCCCATTTTGTAAAAAAAGATTTCATATCAAGTTTTAATTTTTTGTGAATCAAGATGCATTTAAAAATTAAATGTAAGCAATGAATGTCTAATTTAACAATCAAAGCATAAATTTGCCTATGATTAGCCCGGAAGAAGAACAATTCTACCTGCAATGGGAAAAAGAAAGAACGCTCCCCCATTATAAGCGCAAGCCTTTTTTAAGAGGTTTAAGTTTTGGTTTAAGTATTGGGCTTCTCATTCTTATCATTTCAGAAACAGGCTGGTACGAAAGGGCAAGCATGGTGGCTAATATGAGGGGGAATGAAATATGGATTATTATTTCAATTTTGGTGTTTTCCTTTGGATTTGCTTGGCTCTACCAACAATTCACCTCAGAGATGAACGAACAAAGATTTAATGAAATAAAGCACTTAAAAAATAAAAAATGAACCTAATGAATCTAAAGAATTTCAAAACCCCAATGACCCTCATTTTTCGCAATTTAGCCATCGCCAGCCTTGTTTTGGTGGCCATATTTAGCCAAATTGGCTGTAGCAAGTCCTCAGCTAGTGAATCTGACCAAATGATTAGCTATGCAAAAAAGAACAATATTACTTATGTATCAGACCCTAGTGGCGTATTATATCAAATAATTACTGCAGGAAATAGCAATAAACCTAGGCTAACTAGCACAATTACAGTTACTTACACTGGTAAATTAATGAACGATAAAACCTTCGATAGCGGTACCATCACTTATCCGCTTAATAACCTTATTCCAGGCTGGCAAATAGCCCTTCCTTTAATAGGTGAAGGTGGCCAAATCAAAATCCTTATCCCATCCTCTTTAGGATATGGATCGTCTGGAAGTGGCAGTATTCCTGGCAATGCCCCCTTGTACTTTGATGTAAGCCTATTGAAGGTAAAATAATGGGTTTTTAGACCTTATTTTGGCCTCTTTCCATTATATTTGCCGACTAAAAATCAGTTAACCACACTATTATGCAACTCAAAGGATTAGTGCGCTTTTTTACTATTGCGCTTATTTTAATTTGTCTTTATCAATTGTCATTTACTTGGTTCGTAAGAAATCACGAAAAAGCCATGGAAGCGAAAGCTAGTTCATGGGTGAAAAAATTCCCAAAAGCGGATCAGGTATACCCTTCTAACAAAGAAGAGCAATTATTATACAACGATAGCTTAAACGATATTCAAAAAGCTTATTACAAGAAGTTATTAGACAGTACCAAAGACACGAAATTGGCTTTTGGTTTAACAACTTATGCTTCAGCTAAAGAAAAAGAATTAATGTTAGGCCTTGATTTACAAGGTGGTATGAGTGTAACCATGGAAGTAGGCTTAGATGGTTTAATTAAATCATTAGCTAACTATACCAAGGACGCTTCTTTCAACACTGCTTTGAACAATGCAGTTCAAAAGAAAGCCAACAGCCGTGCCGACTTAATTTCTTTATTCAGAGATGAATATGCCACTATTAACCCAACGGGCAAATTGGCTCCTTTATTTGCCACTAGAAGTAATGGTAAATTAAAGTTCGACGCATCTGATGACGCAGTTGTTACTTACTTAAAAGAACAATCTACTCAAGCTTTCAACAATACTTACCGAATTTTAAGAACGCGTATTGACCGCTTTGGTTTAGCCTCTCCTAATATCAACCCTGATGCTACTAAAGGTATTATCAATATTGAATTAGCAGGTGTGAACGATAAAGAGCGTGTTCGTTCTTATTTACAATCTACAGCAAACCTTCAATTTTTTGAAGTATATACTTTTGAGAACAAAGATTTTCAAAATGGAATTATTGCTGCTGATAAAGCTATTGAAGCTAGCTTAAATGGCATTAGCGATACTACTGCTAATGTAAAAGTAGATACTTCTAAATTGAACCCTAACAAAAACCCTTTGTTAAAAACAGTTCAGTTTACACAACCTTATCAAGGAAAAAATGGTCAATATATTTACCCTGCTGAAATTGGTTACACTTTCAAAAAGGATACAAGTAAATTGAATGCCTACTTAGCAATGGCTGAAGTGAAATCTAAGTTCCCATCGAACTTGGTATTCATGTATGGTAAAAATGAAAGTGAAGATGCTAAAAACAAAGATGTACTTCCTATCTATGCTATTAAAACTTTGGATAATGGTCAAGCAGAATTAGAAGGTGACCATGTTGCCAATGCTGCTCAAGATTTTGATGAAAGAGGTAAAGTAGCCATCAAAATGAATATGGATAAATTAGGTACAAGCATTTGGGCTAAGATGACATCAAAAAATGTAGGCAAGCCTCTTGCTATTGTTCTTGACAATATTGTTTATTCAGCACCGAATGTAAACGATGCTATTACTACAGGTAACTCTTCTATCTCTGGAAACTATACTTTAAAAACAGCACAAGACTTAGCTGAAATTTTAGAGAGTGGTAAATTACCAGCCCCTGCTAAAATTGTACAAGAGCAATTAGTAGGTCCAACTTTAGGTTTGGCTTCTATTCAAGGTGGTGCTATGGCATTTGGAATTTCTTTCCTTGTCATTTTCGCTTTAATGTTATTATACTTTAACACAGGCGGATGGGT
>CAITGN010000002.1:0-2741 GCA_903891965.1 uncultured Bacteroidota bacterium | reverse complement strand
GGGTACACTATTTGGCAAAGACAAATTATGCATCGCCTTGTAGTTCGCTAAATTGTCTATTACATCGGAGTATAAAGTATCTATTTCCTTAGTGGTAAAACTTAGGTCAATTAGTTTAGCGGCACTAATTAAATCTTTTTTTTGAATGGAAGTATCTTGTGCAGATACAAAAAGACCAAGAGCTAATAGTAAGCTTGTAAATACGATGCGCATAAATTAGTTTTTTAATTGCATCAAAGATAATATTACCTACTTGGTTTTGGACGACTAAAATGTCTTTTTTGCCCACCATTTGCCATGGCCTTAGACCTTGCATGTCCTGAATTGCCTCTTCCTTGTTGTTTGGCCTCTTTAATAGGATTAAAGTTGGTCATGGGGAAGGGGTGGTTTTCTATAACGGGTATCTTTTTTGCAATTAATTTTTCGATGTCTTTTAAAAAGGCTCTTTCTTCCGCATCGCAGAAAGAAATGGCAGTTCCATTCGCGCCTGCACGACCTGTTCTTCCAATACGGTGCACATAGGTTTCTGGAATATTTGGAATTTCATAATTCACTACATAGGCTAGTTCATCTACGTCAATACCTCTTGCTGCAATATCGGTGGCTACGAGTACTCTTGTTGTTTGTGCTTTAAAATTGGTAAGTGCTCTTTGTCTTGCATTCTGTGCTTTATTACCATGAATAGCTTCCGCCTTAATATTATTTTTCAAAAGTAGGTTTACTACTTTATCTGCACCATGTTTTGTTCTTGTAAAAACCAAGGCTGTTTTAATAGCTGTGTTTTTTAGAATTTCAATAAGTAATGCATTTTTATTTACTTTATCTACAAAATAAACCGATTGCTCAATAATATCTACAGTTGAAGAAACAGGCGTAACGCTTACTTTCAGTGGATGAAATAAAATACTATTAGCTAAACTTACAATTTCAGGAGGCATGGTTGCAGAGAAAAATAGCGATTGTCTTTTTTTAGGAAGTACGGCTAATAATTTTTTTACGTCATGCACAAAACCCATATCCAACATTCTATCTGCTTCGTCCAATACAAATATTTCTACTTCTCTAATATTTAAATGCCCTTGGTTCATTAAGTCTAATAATCTTCCTGGGGTAGCAATCACCACATCCACTCCATTTCTTAAAGCAGTTACTTGCGGGCCTTGTCCAACACCTCCAAAAATAACAGTGCAGTTTAAACCAGTATGTCTTCCATACGCATTAAAGCTTTCACCAATTTGTATGGCTAATTCTCTAGTAGGCGTAACAATTAAACTTCTAATTTTTTTTCTTCTTTCCCCTGTTTTGTTTTTAACTAATAACTGTAAAATAGGGAGGGTGAAAGCAGCTGTTTTACCTGTACCTGTTTGGGCACAACCCAATAAGTCCTTGCCTTGTAAAACAATAGGTATAGATTCTGCTTGAATGGGAGTGGGGGTGGTATAACCTTCTTCCTGAATGGCCTTTAATAAGGGCTCTATAAGACCTAGGGTCTGAAAATTCGTGTTCATAATAGACTGCAAGGTAGTGCATTTAAATTTGGGCACTTAATTTGAAGGCTAATGTTGGGCTATGCTTACTTTCTTACTAATTTATAAGATGTGTGTACTATCTCTTTAATGAGAGCAGAAGGGACATGTCTATTGAGGTGCAAAGTGTTCCAATGTTTTTTATTCATATGAAATCCTGGGAAAATAGCATCTGGATATTCTTCTCTTTGTAGAATAATATCTTCAGGGTCTGCTTTATAATTCATTGTGGCAGGTAGTGCCATTAAATCTAAGATTATAAAAATTTTCCCTTTAGTTTTTAATACCAAATTGTTTTCACCAAAGGGGAAACATTCTTCTGTATCTGGAAGCGAAAGGGCGTAAATTCTAATTTCATCTATTTCCATAGTCATCCATTGTTATTGTATTAGAAAGATGAGGTACTTATATTATTTATTTAGCTATTTATTCGAAATTTATGCGAAATTAGACTTTAAATATTGAATGGATGTTAGCTTTGAAACCTTTTGACTTTAGAGAGGAAATTATTTTAGAAAATGAACGTGTGTTATTAAGACCGATTCAGGTTTCTGATGCCTCATTACTAGGACATTATGTAAACGAGGAGCCCGATTTATGGCAGTATTCATTAGCAGCTATTACTAATACAATAGACTTAGAAAAATATATTCAAGCAGCTATTGAAGCAAGAGAAAACAAAACCACCTATGCTTTTATTGTATTTGATAAATTATTAAATACCTATGTAGGCTGTACAAGGTTTTATGATATTCAATTAAATTTTCAGACTACACAAATTGGCTATACCTGGTATAGTAAAAAATCTTGGGGAACGAAACTCAATGAAAATTGTAAATTTTTATTGCTTCAATTGGCTTTTGATCAAATAGGTTTTGAAAGAGTTGAGTTTAGAGCAGATAATAATAATAAAAGAAGTATTGCGGCTATGCAAAAAATTGGTTGCACCGTGGAAGGTGTATTGAGAAATCACTTGCCTATGCCGAATGGAAAAAGAAGAGACTCCATTGTGCTTAGTATATTAAAGGAAGATTGGAATGCTTCATTGAAGCAAGCATTAGCTACTCAACTAAAAGCTTAATTAAAAAATAATTAAAGTAAAGTACCCTGTAAGAATAAGTAAGCCAAGCTAAAATAAATAAGTATGGCAGTTACATCCACTAAAGTAGCTACAAAAGGTGCAGAAGAGACTGCAGGGTCAGCGCCTAATTTTTT
>CAITGN010000001.1:0-2003 GCA_903891965.1 uncultured Bacteroidota bacterium | reverse complement strand
CAGATGAAGATGAGGCTATTCGTAACAAAATTAAAAAAGCGAAAACCGATCAAGGCCCACTTACGCCGAATTCAGTGAAACCCGATTATATAGAGAACTTATTTACTTTAATGAAATTGGTAAGTGAGAATGATACGGTTCAAAAATTTGAAGATGATTTCAATAATAGCAGCGAGGGGAATTGTATCATAAGATACGGTGATATGAAAAAGCAATTGGCGGAGGATATGGTTAGGTTTATTCAACCTATTCGTAATCAGGCCATTGATTTACAAAACAACAAAGACTTACTTACAAAAATCATTAGACAGGGTGCAGACAAGGCTAGAGCAAGTGCCTCAGACACTTTGTCCATTGTAAGAAAGGCTGTTGGAATGGATTATTAAACAAGAGGAATTAATTATTAACATAGATAAATAGTTCTAAACTATTTTATATTTTCACAACATGGCAAAAGCTAAAAAACCAAAACACGTCGCAATCGCAGGAAACATTGGGGCAGGTAAAACAACCTTAACTGAAATGTTAAGTAAGCATTATCGTTGGATACCACAATTTGAAGATGTAGACCATAACCCCTACTTGATGGATTTCTATGATGATATGACGCGTTGGAGTTTTAATCTTCAAATTTATTTTTTACATGGTCGTTTGAACCAAATCCTTGAAATTCAAAGAGGCACAGAAACGGTGATTCAAGATAGAACCATTTATGAAGATGCTAATATTTTTGCACCCAACTTACACGAGATGGGACTGATGAGCAAAAGAGATTTTGATAATTATTTTGAATTCTTTAGTACTATTAAAACAATGGTACAACCTCCCGACTTATTAATTTATTTAAAAGCCTCTGTACCTACCTTAGTTTCTCAAATTCAAAAAAGAGGAAGAGAATACGAGGAAAATATTCGTTTGGATTATTTAAAAAAATTAAACGAGTACTACAATAAATGGGTTGATGGTTACAAAGAAGGCCCTATTTTAATTATTGACTGTGATAAAAATAAATTCGGAGAATCGGAAGAAGATTTAGGCGAAATTATTAGCAAGGTAGATGGCATGTTGTACGGCCTTTTTTAAATTCTTGTTTTAAATTACATTACTGGAATGAACAATATTACCGCTTCCCTATTAGAAGAAATAAAATCTATTGTAGGGACAGCTTATTTTTTTACAGACGAAGAAAGTTTTGCTAAATACGGTAGTGATGAAACTGAAAAATTACATTACGCTCCTCAAGTAGTAGTGAAGCCAAGAACTGCGGAAGAAATTTCAAAACTATTAATACTTTGTAATCAACATTTAATTCCCGTAACACCAAGAGGCGCAGGCACTGGACTTACAGGTGGCGCCCTCCCTCATTTAGGCGGTTTGGTTATTTCAATGGAGCGCTTTAATACCATCTTAGCTATTGATGAAAGAAATTTACAAGTGACTACCGAGCCAGGTGTGATTACAGAAGTTTTACAAAATACAGTCAAAGAAAAAGGTTTGTTTTATCCCCCCGACCCTGCTAGTAAAGGATCTTGTTTTATTGGAGGAAATATATCTGAAAATTCTGGAGGGCCTAAGGCAGTGAAATATGGTGTAGTGAAAGACTATGTTTTAAACTTAGAAATAGTTTTACCTACTGGCGAAATTATATGGACAGGTTCAAATGTTTTAAAAAATGCAACTGGTTATAATTTAACGCAACTTATAGTTGGTAGCGAGGGCACTTTGGGTATTGTGACGAAAATTGTTTTGAGATTAATACCGCATCCAAAATTTGATGTATTAATGCTAGCACCATTTAATAGTTTAGAAAAAGCGAGTGAAGCAGTGAGCGCTATATTTAGAGCGGGGATTACACCCAGTGCCATGGAGCTCATGGAAATTGAGTCTATTAAATTAGCAAGTAAAATGTGTGAGAGCACTGCGATTACTATTACAGAAGATTTAGCCGCACATTTAATTATAGAAGTAGATGGCAATGATATGGATGTGTTAATGAAGGAGAT